>VGTJ01000034.1 GCA_016874775.1 Deltaproteobacteria bacterium | reverse complement strand
TCCACTACACCCGAAGTGATTCGAGACGCACTGGCGACGGTTTCTACCACACAAGTCCGGCAGTGGTGCCAGCAGCACCTGGGGCCGTCGCTCCAGGCCCAACGCCAACAGGCCTTCCGCCAGCTCACGCTAGCGGAAGAAAAGCAGGTCCACTTTCAACAGGCAGCGTGAGGCGTCTTTGCACCAGGCCAGGCTGTGGCCAGTTCCCGCGCACGCGAAATTCCTTATTGAATTCGCCGACGGTCATCGGATGACTGTCAATAACTATGAAGAGAACGGCAATACCGTGAAGGTCTATACTTCTTTGGGTTCCTTCGCTTTTCAAAAAAACGATATTGTAAACATTACCGATCTTGACCCAGGGAAAAAAGCAAAGAAATCGGTAAGCACAGCAAAAGCGCCCCCACCCCCTGCTCCAGTAAAGGAACGAGTCGAGACGCCTCCAGTGGAACATCCAGCCAAGGCTCCAGCAAGTCCGACCCGAGAGTCTTCACCATTAGAAGGCGTTGCCGCGCAGATTGAAGATGGACTGTTTCGCATGCGCTACGTTTTTGCCCTAGCGGCTGGGGCGAAAGCACTGAAAATCTTCTTCGCCGCTAGCGCACGATAGATCAGCCAACCCTCCCCATTCCTTCAGGCAAAGTCACGCTGCTCCCTTGACGTACCCCTGGGTTTCGCAGTAATGGCAACCAGAAAAGGAGCAGCCAAATGGGACGATCTCTCACTGTTGCCGCCGCACAATTAGGGCCGAGTTCTCCGAGCAAAGAGCAGACAGTGCGTCGCATGGTCGCACTAATGGACGAGGCAGGAAAACAGAGCGTTGCACTGCTCGCTTTTCCCGAACTTTCGCTGACGCCATACTTTGCCACGAAAATCCACTCCACAATTGATTCGTTTTTCGAAGATGCGTTGCCTTCCCCGATCACGCAACCACTTTTTGAGGCCGCTCGTCGTGCGCAACTCCATTTCGTGCTTCCTTACGCCGAACGCCATAATAACGAGTACTACAATAGTGCCGCTATCATTGCTCCCGACGGAACTATCCTTGGTAAATACCGCAAGATGCACATCCCTGGCTGGGTCGAGCCGCGATGGGAGGGTCTCAACATTCTTGAGAAACGCTACTTCTCGAGCGGTAACCTCGGCTTTCCAGTGGTGACACTCCCAACAACTCGAATCGGCACTTGTATCTGCTATGATCGGCGGTTCTCAGAAAGTTATCGTGCGTTAACGTTACAAGGGGCAGAATTACTCTGTGTTCCGTACAACACTCCAACATTTCGTCAGCCTCCAGAGGTGGGACAAGAGACCTCCGAGATTCTCCTTCGTGCAGGAGCAATGGAAAATCAAGTCTTCGTCATTGCTATCGGAAAAGCTGGTATCGAAGATGGCGCAGAATACATCGGTGGCAGTGTCATTATCGCCCCGAGTGGAAAAATCCTCGCGAAAGCGCAAAGCGCAGGAGACGAATTGATCATCGCAACCATCGATCTTGATGATGTCGTCAACTTGAGAGAACAGTGGGATTTCCTCGCCGATCGGCGACCGGAGGAATATCACCAGATTGTAACAAAATGAGCGATTCTTGCTAGATGCGGTGAACCCGCATTATCTCTGCAATCGCCCCCCTTTTCCCTCAAGTTCGCTCGCTGTTGGCCGATGCTCTCGACTGAGCAAGAGGTCCCCTCACATACCTCACTGACCTCTTGGAGAGGAGTTTATGGCCAAACCGTTGTTAAGCGACGAACTCTGGGAAGAGATCACCGCAGTACTGCCTCCCCCGAAACCTCGAAGATTCAGCTTCCCTGGACGGAAGCCTGTCGACAACCGCAAAGTATTCACCGGTATTCTCTTCGTTTTGAAAAGTGGCATTCCTTGGGAAGCACTTCCGCGCGAGATGGGGTGTGGGTCCGGCATGACGTGTTGGCGCAGATTGTATGAGCGGCAAAAGGCCGGTGTGTGGCAATCGATCCACGACCTGCTCATCGCCAAGCTCCCTGAGGCTGACAAGATTGACTGGTCCCGAGCCCTTGTTGGACGATCGTCCGTGTCACTTCCAACCGTGCCACCAGTCGAACGGATACCACAACCACTCACCGAAGAGCTTCAACCGCTTCCATTACCAGATATTCCTTTAGATCCGGTTCCTCTTTCAGAACGATACGCAGCCTAAAGGGTTGTTCCTTGGGTGTTCTATGTCGCGGATATTGGAAACCGACGCCTCGTCTGACATGGCGTCCAGAGCAGCGCAATCGCCCGAGCATGGCGCTGCTCTGGACGCCATGAGCACCCAAGCGCTCACTTCATCCACCACGCCAGAACTCCCGCTGGCCCCAGCGGCTTTCACCACCGCCTGTGCTGATGCTTGGCAACGTATGCAAGGGTCGATTGAGGCCCAGCTTGCCATTTTAGACGATGCAACGATTGCAGTCCTGGACAGCACCTTAGGAGAGAGTTTACGACAACAAGCAGAGCATGAGGCACGCAAACTCGCTGGATCGGTTGGGGTCTTTGGTTTTGTTCAAGGCGCACAGCTTGCGCGTGAGGCGGAACACCTCTTTGCAGGCCATCCAACTTCAAGTTCGGCGCAAGTACTACGGCTTGCTGAGGTCGTTGTCCTCTTGCGTGCACAACTTGAGCAGACACCAACCTTTCCCGAGATTTCCCAGTCAGAGTCACTCCATGTGCCATCCGTTCTCATCGTCGACGATGACCATGAATGGACAGAGCACGTAACCCTTGACGCACTTGGCCAAGGGTTACGCGTCACCGTCGCAGCTGATGTCGCGGCTGCACAAGAGGCAGTCTCTGCCCATCCGCCCGACGTTCTCGTTGTCACCCTGGCCCAGAGCCGGGATCCAGACGGCTGGCTAACTCTGTTAGTCGCGCTTGAAGATCGTATATCTCCTGTTCCGATCCTTGTTCTTGCTGAGGAAGATACCTTTGCTAATCGTATGGAGAGCACACAACTCGGTGGGCAAAGCTTTCTCCTCAAGCCTCTGTCATCGGCACAGCTTTTTCATGTCGTGCGGCAGTTCCTCTGCAAGGAGCAGCCAGTAGTCGCCAGAGTCCTTGTCGTTGTAGATGATCCCGCAGTACAAATCTCCGTATGTACTGCACTCGCTTCGCCGCGTTTCGCCCTGCACGTCCTAAAGACACCGCACACTCTCATAGAGGTCTTGGAAGATTATCAGCCGGATGTCCTTCTCCTTGATGCGGACCTCGCAAACGGTGTTGGTATTCCGTTGTGCCACGTGGTCCGGAGTGACCCACAATGGGGAGGTGTACCGATTCTGTTTCTCGCAACCCAACCAGGAGCAGAGACAGTCCACCGTATGTTCTCTGCTGGGGCGGATGACCTCATCTACAACCCCATCGTCGCGAGCGAACTCGCTGCTCACGTTGTCCGTCGTGCGACTCGAGCACGACAGTCTCTGGCAAACACAGAATTTGACCCCCTCACTGGCGCGATACCGCGGCACAATGCCAAGGCTGCACTTGATCGTCTTTTCCGGCTCACCACTCGTTATCAGCAACCCTTTTCTCTTGCGCATGTGGCGTTTGATCAGGCAACCCTCTGCAAGGATCAGCATGGAATTACCGTTTGGAAACAGGGAGTCCGCCGTCTTGGCCAGTTTCTCTTGGAGAGTTTCCGTGCAGAAGACCTCATCATTCGCTGGACTGCAACTCAATTTCTCATCGCTGGGTACGGACTCTCTCGTGAAGATGGCGTGCAACGACTAGCGGAAACATTAGAAGTGTTCCGACGCGCACCACTTGCCATACATGACGGTACACCACTGTTAGGGACATTTAGTGCCGGTATCGCCCAGTATCCAGGCGACGGCAATGACATCGTAGCGCTGAGTCACGCTGCGAAACAGGCACTCCTCCGTGCTCAAGACACCGGTGGAGACCGGATCGTTCCCACTGGTTGGCAGCAAGAGATGACCCAGAGTACCGATATTCTTATTCTGGATGAAGACGCCCCACTTGCTGGCCTTTTGCTCCATGCTCTGCAAACACGAGGGTATCACGCACAGTGGCTCCGCGATGGGCAAGAAGCAGTGGACACGCTCTGTGGCGAGAACCCACGCTTGAAAGCCCGAGTCATCCTTCTGGATCTCGGATTGCCAAGTCTTGATGGACTAACGGTGTTACGTCAACTCGCTCAGGACAATGTATTACAAGAAACCCGCGCTATCGTGTTGACCGCGCGCGCGGCGGAAGCCGAAATTGTTGAAGCGCTAGAACTTGGCGCTGTCGACTATGTCACCAAACCTTTTAGCATGCCGGTGTTGATGCGACGCATCCGACGCGAGCTGCATAAGTGAGGTTATGGCACCAGAGGATATCGTTAAATGGACGCTGTTTGTTGAAGGAATCGCACTTAGTGTTCTAGTTGTGTGGTTCCTTGGACATGGGTTATTGCTCCAACGCTACAAGCGCTGGAGCCAACCGCTACTGGATCAGGCGCGAGAAGCGCTCACGGTTGCCTTGGACAACCCTAGTCGTGGCCGTGAACTCCTTGAGCCGTTTCGTAAATTGCCAATTCGTCTTCAAATTCGATTGTTCTCCGAACTCCTGCCCACGCTCAGTGGCGAACAAAAGCAATGGCTTACCAATCTGGGGCGCGAGTTACGGTTGACCACTCGTGCCGAACGGCAATGTCGCAGTCGCTTGTGGTGGCGCCGCCTCCGCGGGGCACGACTGATCACTTTGTTAGGTGCACGCGAGGCAGTAATGCTCCCCCTCCTGGTTGATCGTAACCCGTACGTCCGAGCACAGGCTGCCGAATGGGCCGTCAACCGTCCGGACGCCGCCACTGTCGATATTTTGCTGGCACTCCTCAGCGACCCTGACGGCTGGTGTCGTTTCGCAGTGCAAGACTCACTGTTACGTATGGGAGGAAATGTTCTTGACCGTCTAGTCGTATACCTCTCGACGCACGCGGGACACGAAGTGAAAGCACCGCTGCAGATTGCCATTAACATTGCTGATCCACGTCTGCTCCCCCCAGCTATCACATTGACTCGTGACCACATCTCCGAAATTCGCGCACTGGCGGCGACCCTGCTTGGCTCCCTCGGCGGAGCACAGGCTACCGAGGTTCTCACGGCGTTGCTGACTGATGCTGACCCTGCGGTTTGCGCCTCCGCAACGCGAGCGCTAGGGAAACTCTCGCACTGGCCTGCTGCCGCAACCGTAGCCTCTCTGCTGCGTGACCAGGTGTGGGAAGTCCGGAAAGAAGCTGGGCTGGCACTCGCCGCCCTTGGTGCCCCGGGTGTCCTCTTTCTCAATCGCGCCCTGAAAGGGAGCGATCCTTCTGCAGCAGACATGGCTCGCCACGTTCTCGACTTGACGTCCCATGCCTGAGCCAACGATACCCATGCCAGAGCAGTGGCTCGATTATATCCGCCAGTTTCTTGTTTCTCTTGACGAGACGATTCTCGTCTATTTTCTCTTCGTTAACAGCTTCTACGCACTGAACCTCGTCACTGCAGCATGGGAAATGTGGCGTCAAACCCACCATATCCGTGGGGCTGGGCGACGGACCATTCTCAGTTCGCGGGTAGCGCCGACTATTAGTATTCTCGCTCCGGCCCACAACGAGGCCCCGACGATCACTGAAAGTGTGCGATCACTCCTGACCCTCTACTACCCGAGCCTTGAGGTCGTCGTGATTAACGATGGTTCCAAAGACGAAACCGTAGCGGTCCTCATCAAGAACTTCGACCTCTTCCCGGTTCATACCGTCTACTCACAACGAGTGCATACAAAACCAGTAAAGACGCTCTATCGGTCACGACGCCACGGCAACCTTGTCGTCGTCGATAAAGAAAATGGTGGGAAAGCGGATGCACTCAACGTCGGCATCAATTTCGCCTCTGGGGACCTTGTCTGTGCGATCGACGCAGACACCCTGATTGAGCCGGATTCCTTGTTGCGCATGGTCCGCCCATTCCTGATCGGTGATGATGTCGTCGCTGCTGGTGGTGGCATCCGCGCTGTGAATGATTCTGTCGCCAAAGGTGGGCGGATCGTGGAGATCCATGCGCCGCGGAACTATTATGCCGGTATTCAAGTGGTTGAATACTTGCGAGCCTTTCAGTTTGGTCGCCTCGGATTGAACCGCCTGGGCGGGAACATGATTATTTCAGGCGCGTTTGGCCTCTTTCGTCGCGATGCCGTGCTCGCCGCCAGTGGATACGCCCATGACACCGTTGGTGAAGATATGGAACTCGTCGTGCGGTTGCGCCGCCAAGGCTATGAAACTGACGGCCCACGGCAGGCTGAATTTATCCCTGACCCAACCGCTTGGACAGAAGTTCCGGAATCAAAAGACGTCTTGGGGCGACAGCGTGACCGCTGGCACCGAGGGCTCGTCGACGTCCTTTGGCGGCATCGATGTATGTTTTTTAACCCGCGCTATGGGGGAATGGGGATGATTGTTTATCCCTATTTTTTCTTTGTCGAGTTTCTCGCTCCAATTATGGAAACGCTGGGGTTGATCGGTCTCGTCATCGGTCTCGCGGTTGGTCTGCTCAACTTATCATTCGCCATTTTCTTTTTTCTCGTTGCGTATGGGTACGGCTTACTCCTGAGCGTCTTCACACTCCTCCTCGAAGAGCTGAGTTTCCATCGTCATGAAAGTATGCGAGACCGCCTGACTTTACTGAAGTGGGCATTACTCGAAAACCTGGGCTATCGACAAATGTCGGTTGTGTGGCGACTCAATGGACTAAAGAAGTATCTGAATGGAAACACCCAGTGGGGAGCAATGACACGGAAGGGGTTCAGTACCACCTCAACTCCCACTCCACCAACTCCAGCCGCCAAAAGTCCGTAGAACCTGGGGGAGATATCTCGATGCCATGGCTAAGGACTGAAACTTTCTGCCGATCATTATGGTGGAGCGGAGTCATTTTGCTGCTTACACTCTGTACAGCGCAGGCACAGGAACGTGTTCTTACAACAGAGGCCATTGCTGTTCGCGGATCGATACCGATGACAGTCCAAGAGATTGACATCACCTATCCCCGAGGGCAGTCACCATATGTGTCTTTCAAGAAGGTGACACCCAAGCCCATTCCTTCGTTTCGGCCTTCAGAGCGTCGTTGCGAAGTCTTGCACGAAGCAAGTGTAGTGGTGTCCTTTGGCAGCACCCATGAGGCAGAGTGGAAAGAAGGCAAATTCATTCTCCGATCTCGTGCACAAGCGGAGGGGCCGCACGGGCAAGAACTCCTCTTTCAACGCCCAGACCTCGCGGTCGATGTCCTGTCTTACGACACTCTCCATATCCGTGGAGAAACATCTGGAGCAGTCACGCTCGCCTTGACGGATGTCGCAACCCGACAACGGGAAGACAACGTTCCGATCCTACAGATAAACGGCACTTTTGATGTTCGCCTGCCGCTCAAAACGATAGCCCGTCAACTTGATCTGCGTCACCTCATGTCCTTGGTTCTCTTGCCCCAAGACCTGACCAATACGGTTACCCTCTCACATCTCGTTTTCGAACGAACTGATCGGCTACGGCAACATTCCCCACAGATTGGATTCTGGCTCTGGGATTATCATAAAGGCATCACGCAAGGTCGTACTGTTATTGAGGAGTGCCAACGCGCAGGTTGTCGTCGGTTGTTCGTACAAATGCCCAAGGCAACAGACGCCGATTCTCTATGGGCGGAGTATGCTCAATTCCTTCGTGCAGTGAAAAACACCGGTATCGAAGCCTTTGCGCTTGACGGTCATCCGGAAGCGATTAACGACCCCACACCACTCGTTGAGAAACTACAGCAGCTCCTCGCTCTCGCCGATAACACAAGCCTAGACGGCGTCCAATTCGATATCGAGCCATATCTCCTCGAAGATTTCTTTGCCACTGAGTCAGGGTTCGTCCGCTACCTTACCGCGATCGATCAGCTGAAAGCAGCCTTGCGTCCCGGCTTACGTTTTTCGATCGTCATGCCGTTCTGGTTCTCTTCACAGAAAGTGCATGGTCGTGCAGTCACATTTGCCGTTATGGATCGTGCCGACGATGTCGCCATTATGAGCTACCGTACCACCAGCAAGGAGTTACCATCACTTGCCGAGGACACACTCCGTTATGGGGACCTGATCGGTCGTCCGGTATGGCTCGCACTGGAAACACGCCCTTTACCACTGGAACAACATGTCGTTCTTCATCGCGAAATTCACCGGGAGCGTGCCGATGCATACCTGGATCGGAGCGCCCGCCAGGTCATCCTCTCTCCCCCACCCGAAACCGTCACGACTGATTGGTTTCGGGTTCATCATCGTTACACCGTTGCCCCCGAGCGGGTAACGTTTGCTGGGCAGAACCAACAGATAGTGCAGTCTGTTATCGCCGAAACGTCCAAACTCTTATCAAACCCGAGCCTCGCTGGAGTCGTCATTCACGACCTCCCTGGTTATCTCGCGTTAACTGACGAATCACGAAAGGAGTAGAAAAATCATGAACCACACTGCAGTCATCGCCCTCGCCACTGCGCTCCTCTTGTCTATTGTATCGACACCCACATTCGCAAAATCTAAGAAGAACAAGCGACCTACTCCAGCGACGACCGAACAAACGACGACAACAGAACCAAGCGAGTCGTCAGCTACTGCGCCGCCAGCGGACGATTCGAGCCTCGTGGCGCGTGCCCGGGCCGCTGAAGCAGCACAGCAATATGACCAAGCAATTGCATTATATCGTGAACACCTCACGCACTCTCCGATGGACGATGAGGCACGGGCACTACTGGCACGCCGGCTCGCATGGCAAGGGCAGTACGATACCGCGACCTCACTGTACGAGGAGATTCTCCGTCGCTATCCCCAGGATGGAGATATCCGCGTCGCCCTCGCACGCGTAAAAGCCTGGCAAAAGAACTACAACGAAGCACAGCAGATCTTCGAGCAAGAACTCACAGACAATCCCAATAATGTTGAAGCAAAACAGGGATTGGCCGATGTTTTCTATTGGAAAGGGGACCATAAACGAGCGGCCTCGCTGTATGAGCAGGTTTTTGCGGTGACGCAAGATCCAGAAGTGCAAAAGCGCTTAGAATCTTTACAAGCGAACTCTTCTCAAACAGCGAAGAGCAACGAATAGTAAGCATTTGCGCTACAAGGTGCCAGCTCGGACCGTCTCAGCCATAATCATGACGAAAGCGCGCATCTTCCTCTTTGTGGGGTTTTTCCTATGTGCTGGTATCGAGAGTCAAGGCCAAAGTATGGCGTTGGCACAGAGCGCTCAGCCAGGTATCGACTCCTTGATTGAACTCCGTTCTCGTGCACAAACAGCAGCACAAGCAAAGCACTATGAGCAAGCCACTGCATTGTATCGTCAATATCTCTCGCTCAAACCGAACGACGACGAAGTTCGCACCGCTCTAGCCCTCGTCCTCGCGTACAGTAAACAGTTCGCCGAGGCCACGATTGTCTACAAGGATATTTTGACGCGCCATCCTCACGATCTCGACGTGCAGCTTGCCCTCGCCCGTGTCCATGCCTGGCAAAAGCAGTATGCCGAAGCACGGGCAATATTCGAATACGTATTGCGAGAAAACCCCCATTACACAGAAGCGAAACACAGCCTTGCTGACACATTATTCTGGAGCGGAGAGGATGCCGCAGCGTTACCGCTGTACTAAGAGCTACAGACAGTTGCACCAACCAATGAACTCGCACAACGTATTGCTCTCATCAAAACTCGCTTGGCTCCACCAGTTCCTCCGTTACGAGGAACCATTCAGGCAGTGAACAAGGGGAGCAATGAGGAAGATGGACAATCATCACGAGCCCGTGTGAGTATCGGATATAGCCATTTTCGCTACTCAAATTCGATTCCCGATGAGCGCACGTGGCAATTTTCCGCAGTGCAACGTTTGTGGGGGAAAACCTTCGTCGGGCAAGTCGAGTCAATTGAACGTTTTGGCAAGCGCGACACTCTCTTCTCTGGTGAAGTCTACAGCCCGTTATGGCACAGGGCTTGGGGAAATTTTGCCTTTTCATTCAGCCCGAATCCAAAGTTTTCCTCACATTGGACACTTGGTGGTGCAGTGTATCAAGGAATTGGAACCTCGAACCCTTTGCTGAGTCGCCTGGAACTCTCGCTCGGTTATCGGCATATGAGCTTTTCTCAATCCGAAGTCGATCTGCTCTCTCCTGGCTTTACCATTTATCTGCCTTACAACCTGTGGCTGACAGAGCAAATTTACTTGGTGCCAAAAACCGGGGCGCGCTCACTCTCTTCCCGCCTCGACTGGGAACCAAAAGAACGTTGGCATGCTTACGTCAGTGGCTCTTTTGGACAGTCTGTCGAGCGGCCCACCGCGGCGCCGGATGTCGTCAAGGTAACTACCTTTCGTGTGGGAGGAGGACTGCAGTTCCCCCTCACTGAACAGATCCTCGCGGAAGTTTCCTACCACTACGAAGACCGCGTAAAACGCTACAGTCGCGAAGGTGGAACAATCAAACTGACCTACTCCTGGTAGGTAGCCACCGCTGCGGCCATACGTTTGCTGCGTCACCTCAAGCCTGGCATAATCAGGCGCAAGAGACAAAGCAAACGGTATTCCGCATGCGTACTCGCGATTTACTCGCACTCGAATTCGATAAAGTTTTACACCTGCTCGCTGGCTGCGCACTTTCAGCAGGTGGTCAAGAAGCGTGCCTTGCACTTCATCCTGAAACAACACCCACAGCGGTAGAAACAAGCAGTGAGCGTACCTGGCAGTTCTTCCGTTTACTCGAAGAACACCTCACGATACCACTCCGAGAATTTCCTGACATTCGCTCAACCTTACAGTGGGCAGCTCAGCTCGGAGCGGCAGTAGAAGGACCAAAGCTGTTAGAGATACTAGAGATAGTTACGCTGTCTCGCACGCTCTCAACGTTCTTTCGTCGTCATGTCGAAGAACGATCTCATCTTCGGGACCTGCCTGAGCGTTTGGTAACGTTCTCAGAACTTGAAGATACCTTATCTCGCTGTCTTGATGAACGCGGTGCGTTGAAAGATGAAGCAAGTCCAGAGTTGCGCTCGCTACGTCGTCGGCTCCGCACCCTGAGCGGAGAAATCGAACAACGACTCCACCAAGTCTTGCGCTCCTCCCAGGCAAAGGACGTTGTTGCTGATACCTACATTACCATTCGCAACAATCGCTTTGTCATTCCCGTGCGCCCCAATTTCCAATCGCGTCTGAATGGGATCGTCCAAGACCGTTCCGGTTCTGGAGAGACGTTATTTATTGAACCACTCTTCGCTGTCGAGCTGAATAATCGATTGTTGTTAGCACGTAAAGAAATGGAAGCCGAAGAGCATCGGCTGTTTCTGTGGCTTACCGATTTGGTGCGTGAAGAAACCCCGCGGTTAGAGAGTGCGTTCAGCGCATTGACAGAAGTCGACGTCCTGTATGCCAATGCGGTGTTCGCACGAAAGTATCGCTGTAGCAAACCACTGTTAGGCGGCTCTGAGGTGAAGTTACGCACCGCACGCCATCCATTGCTGCTCGCTACTGGGAAGCTGGTTACCCCTATCGACGTGCTGATCCCGCAAGGAAAACATGGTCTTGTCATCACTGGACCGAACACCGGAGGCAAAACCGCAGCCCTGAAGACGTTAGGGTTGCTGAGTCTGATGGCGCAAAGTGGCATGCTGATCCCAGCGCAGGAAGAAAGTCGTCTGCCATTTTTTTGCGGGATCTTTGCCGACATTGGCGACGCCCAATCACTGGAGCAAAGCTTATCGACCTTTTCTGCTCATGTACGGAATGTTGCCGAAATCTTGAGTGCCATTACCGCACCAGCATTGGTCCTTTTCGACGAACCTGGTGGCGGCACTGACCCCATCGAAGGTGGAGCACTCGCGTGTGGGCTTCTCACACACCTCAAAGCATTAGGCGTGCATGTTGCTGCGTCAACACACCTCACACCGGTAAAACTGTTTGCCCTTGCCGATGGCGACTATCAGGTCGCCGCCGTTTCTTTCGATCTTGATACGCTGACACCACACTATCAGTTATCATACAATACCGTCGGACAAAGCTTGGGGTTACCCATGGCGAAACGTCTCGGCCTTCCCGACGAAGTGTGTGTCGCCGCCGAAGCAACGTTAACCACAGAGGAACGACAGTTCTCTCAAGCCCTCGTCCACTTGGAAGAAGTACGTTCAACTCTGGAGCGTGATCGTGCCCAAGCCGCAAAAGATCGAGCTGAAGCTGAAGCGTTTCGTACCCAACAGCAGACGTTACTTGCTGAAGTCGAAAACAAACGCCGACGCGTATGGCACGAAGCTGCAGCCGAAGCTAAATATCTCCTCCGGCAGATACGTGACGAAGGACGAGAGATTACAGCAAGCCTCAGAGCGGCGCGACCCGAGGCGCGGCAAAGACTCGCACAGTTTCTTCATCAACGCGGACAGGATGTGACAACCAAGGAACAGTCGGTGCAGTCTGCACCAGCTCCGATCATCACTCCGCCAGAGATCGGTGATATCGTCGAGTTACGGGATAGTAAGATCCGTGGAGAACTCATCACCCTGCACGGCAATCGTGCGCGTATTCGCTCTGGCGGCTTAACGTTCGAGGTACCAGCAGATCAACTCCGTAAATCGCACGAAAAACGGGAAAAGACACTGCAAGTGAGGGTCGATACTGGTCCCGCCGCCATGCCAGAACTTAATCTTCTGGGCTTACGTGTTCACGAAGCGTTACCACGACTGGAAGAGTTTCTTGATCGAGCGGTGTTAAATCACCAGAACTCCGTGCGCATTGTTCACGGCATGGGAACAGGGGCGTTGCGACGAGCAGTACGTGAATTTCTCGCCAACTCTCCCTACTGTGCTTCGTATAATGAAGCTTCACGTGCTGAAGGGGGTGGAGGAGCAACGGTTGTCGAGTTGACGTCATGAAGATCGAAGCGCGCAATCTTCTTGCTGAATCCATCCTCGAGGCGCTTGATAGCCCTGAGGCTGCTGTAGCGTTGCGCTGTCTTGCTGCCTACTGTAGCACGACCACTACCCCACCAGTATCCGTATCTATCGAGGCTCTCAGCGCTGCCCTCCCTACCAGCCAAACAACCGGGGTTACAGTCGGATTCCGTCGTATCCCGCTTCTGTCTTGGGAGAGGTCCGAAGCCAGAGAAACGGCGACACTTGTTCCATCGCTTACTGACGATTACGCATCAACAGTCGCCAAGCTGACACAGTACGCATCGGCGTTGACGTCGTGGGTACCCAATGAACAAGACGATACTCGTACCACTGCGCTCCGCAAAGCAGTACAACTCTTCAATGGTCAATTATTTTTTGAAGTCCATGAGGTTCTCGAAGACCAATGGAAGCAAGAAGAAGGAGAAGTCCGCCGGTTCTTGCAAGGCCTCATTCAGATTGCTGTAGCTTTTCATCATCTCGGGAATTGCAACTTTCGCGGTGCTATCGCGCTGCTCCATGATGGGCTCGGAAAGATTCGTCCCTCCCAACCAGAATTCCTTGGTATCGAACTCCAACAGTTCGTCGCGCGTTTGCGGCTCTGTCAACAAGAGCTGCAAACGCTTGGCCCGGAACATTTTCAACGATTTTCGCCAGCACTCATTCCATCACTACAGTTTGTTGCGTAAGCTCGGACAGAAACGCAGAGAACCGCAAATGGAGGACAATGCCCAATGATCCGGCTGTACGACTATTTGCCGTCAGGGAATGGCTACAAGGTACGTTTGCTACTCACGCAACTCAGTATTCCGTTCGAGCGACTTGAGATTGACATTTTGCAGGGACTGACTCGAACACCAGAGTTTCTGGAGAAAAATCGTAACGGCCGCATTCCGCTCGTTGAACTCGAAAACGGCACGTATCTCGCCGAATCCAATGCTATTCTTTTCTATTTTGCTGAAGGAACACCATTCTTGTCCACTGACCGTTGGGAACGGGCGCAAGTGTTGCAGTGGATGTTTTTTGAGCAATACAACCACGAGCCCAACATTGCCACCGCACGCTTCTGGTTACAACATTTTGATCTCACGCCTGAACGGAAAGCTGGGCTTGAGCAAAAACGCCCGCTCGGCTACGCCGCACTCGATGTGATGGAAAAGCATCTTACTGGACGAAAGTTTTTCGTTGGTGAACGTTACTCGATCGCAGATATTGCGCTCTACGCATACACGCACGTTGCTGACGAAGGGGGATTTGACCTTACTCCCTATGCAAACATCCGCGCCTGGTTAGAACGGGTGCGTTCGCAACCAAAGCATATTCCGATCACACAGGAATAACAACGGAGGGCAGCATCTATGGCTACAACCTTCAAACACCTCGACACCAAGGTTGTTCATGCAGGAGAACCGACCCCACGTATCTCTGGTGCAGTCATCACGCCAATCTTTCAATCAGCGATGTTCGAGACCTCCGGTGAGGCCAACTATCACGATGTCCGCTACATTCGCCTCAACAACACCCCAAATCATCTTGCTTTACACGAGAAGTTAGCGGCCTTGGAAAACGCCGAAGCTGCCTTAGTCACTAGTAGTGGGATGGCGGCAATCTCGACGACGCTGCTCACGGTTCTGTCCGCCGGTGATCATCTCCTCGTTCAAGATTGCTTGTATGGGGGCACGCACGATCTCTTGACCAAGGACTTTGCGGCCTTCGGCTTGTCGTACGACTTCATTGATGGCGATGATCCAACGTCATGGAAACGTCAGCTTCGTCCTCAGACAAAAGCCATCTACGTCGAGTCGATGTCCAATCCACTCTTACAAGTCGGGGACCTCAAGGCAGTGACCTGGTTTGCGAAAGAAAACGATCTGACCTCAATCATTGACAACACGTTTGCGAGCCCGGTCAACTTTCGTCCACTTGATTGGGGATTCGATCTTTCCCTACACAGTGCGACGAAGTATCTCAATGGTCACTCTGATATTGTCGCTGGGGTTGTCTTAGGACAGGCTCCCCTCGTAACCAGAGTCACACACAAGCTCAACCACCTTGGTGGCTCGCTTGACCCGCATGCGGCTTTTCTTCTCCATCGTGGACTCAAAACATTGGCAGTACGTGTTCGTTATCAGAACGAGAGTACCCTACGGATTGCCCAGTTTCTCGAACAGCATCCAACCGTAGCGAAAGTGAATTATCCTGGGCTTACGAGTCACCCGCGCCATGAACGGGCTTGCGAGTTGTTTGATGGATTCAGCGGGATGCTGAGCTTTGAATTGCGTGGAGGCGCAGCAGCGGCAGAACGCTTTATGCGTAAGGTTACGCTACCGATTATTGCCCCGAGTCTTGGCGGAGTTGAAACCTTAATGACCCGGCCCGCAACGACGTCGCACGCTGGATTATCCACCGAAGACCGGCGGCGGTTAGGTATTACTGACGGATTAATTCGTTTGTCGGTCGGGATTGAAGCAACAGAAGACCTTATTGATGACTTTGATCGGGCGTTGACGAACAGCCAGCACTAGCGACTTGCGGCTGAGATGAGAAAAGAGCAGCAATCTCGATTTCATCTCTCAGCCTCTCTCTTGCTCCGCAGCGGCTAGTAGTCAGTCCATTTAATTTTGAGGGATGGGGTTTCGTCATGCCCGCGCAGGCGGGCATCCAGGGAAATTCAGCAGGGGCCTGTAGTTAAGCCTCCTGGATTCCCGCATTCGCGGGAATGACGTCCCTTGAGTTAGCCATCAAAACTTTCTGGACTATCTACGAGTGCTTCTCCATTATCATCCCAGCAATTTGCGTTGCTACAGCTCGTGGAGAAAAACGGGGGGCCTGGGCGCTGATTTTGTTCAAGAGGCCGGGGATAACAATGCGCTTCCCACGTATGAACCCTTGATAGCCAATCCGGGCTACTTGTTCAGCGGTCATCATGCCTAGCACTTTGCTTTTAATCAGGAGCGTATTTTCAATTCGTGCACGTTTCTGAAATTCTGATGCAGTGACTCCAGGACACAGCGCGGTCACCGCTACCCCCGTCCCTTTGAGTTCATTCGCTATTGCTTCAGAAAACATCAACTCGAAGGACTTCGTTGCGCAGTAAATCGCCATGGACGGGCCAGGTTGAAACGCCGCCGTAGAAGCAACGTTCAGAATCTTCCCAGATTTGCGTGCGAGCATTTCAGGCAGAAAGAGCTTCGTGAGAGAAACTAAAGCAGAAATGTTGACTTGAATCATACCGAGTTCGGTGGCAAGGTCGGTCTCGGCAAACTTTCCGCCCAAACCGAATCCAGCATTGTTGACGAGATAGTCTATCTGCAAAGAGGCTTTGCGAGCTGCGTCCAAGATTTGTTGCGGCGCGTCTGGTTGCGCCAGATCAGCAGCGATGACGTTGACGGTCACGCTAAACTGCTTAGACAGTTCCTCAGCAACCTGACGTAACCGCTGCTCTTGCCGAGCAACAATAAGCAAATCGTGCCGATCAGCCGCAAAACATTTACTCAGTTCGTAACCAATCCCGGTTGAAGCGCCGGTGATAAGCGCTATAGGCACAAAGTCCTCCGCTTCTCATCATTCAAAATCACATCACACTTAATACGCAAAACGTCAAGGAGGAGCGAGGTGGGGACGAATTACGAATCCGTTTTCTGTCTTAGAATCTCACTGGTAGTGCCTCCAATCCTCGCAGGGTAAATGCCGGTCGCCAGCGTGGCTGGTCATCAATCAATGTCACTTGTGGCATACGACGAAGAAGGGTTCCAATCGCTAACTGCCCTTCGGTTCGCGCGAGGGACGCACCCAGGCAGAAATGAATGCCGTGCCCAAAGGCGATATGATGGTTGTCTTTGCGGGTAATGTCGAGACGATCAGGATCGGGAAATTGCGCCGGATCACGATTAGCCGCAGCAAGCACAGTTATCACCCGCTCTCCCGCACGAATGTGTTTTCCTCCAATTTCGACATCTTCTCGTACGCTCCGGCCTGTGAGTTGTACTGGTCCATCGTAGCGTAAGAATTCTTCGACCGCAGTTTGAATGAGAATTGGGTTCTCCTGGAGGAGTCGTTTCTGTTCTGGATTGCGTAACAGTGCCAGGAGGCCATTACCAATCAGATTGACTGTGGTCTCATGGCCTGCAGAAAAGAGGAGAATACAATTAGCCAGGAGTTCGTCTTCACTGAGCCGATCGCCTCGTTCTTCCGCTGCAATCATCGCGCTGAGGATATTGTCCTGGGGATTCTTTCGTAACGTAGCAATCAGGTCACGGAAGTACGCAACCATTGACTCAACCACTGCATGCCCCTTTTCCACCATTTCAGGCGTCTGGATCGGATCGAGTGTTCGTGCAACATCGCCAGACCACTCTTTGAAAAGGTCACGATCCTTCGCCGGCACCCCAAGTAATTCACAAATCACGAGCACGGGTAGTGGATATGCGAGGTCGACCATAACATCCATGCGACCATTGTGTTGCACCGCATCCAGAAGATGATCAACGAGTTCTTGAATACGCGGACGGAGTCCTTCGATGGCTCGTGGGGTAAAAGCCTTGTTGACGAGGGTACGTAATCGTGTGTGATTTGGTGGATCGCGGAACAACATCCATTTGGTGAAGACACTGATGAGTGGCCCTTCACCAAACCGTTCGCGGAAGAAGTTCTCGGCATCGTGCCGATCAAAACGGGCATCACGTAACACCATACTCACGTCGGCATAGCGAGTGACGATCCACGTGTCAGGAAGAAGCGTGCTACGATGGACAGGATCCTCCGCCCGGAGACGATGATAAAAAGGATGTGGATTAGCAATGAACTCCGGCAACAAGGGATTAAATTCTACCGGTGCCGAAACAGGATTTTCACCCATGCTCGTATGCGACACAGAATCCCCGATGTTCGACATAGTCATTCCTCCGTAGCTGAGTAGATGTATCGGTAGCGTTGCGCTTTTCTTCGTTCAATTGTACTGTATGACCACATTAAGTCAATCGGTCATTTGGTCATTTTCTAAAGGATCATCATGTCGCCTCGCGAAGCACCATCGACGAAAGACAAACATGAGGCAATTCTGACGGCTGCCTTTTCCCTGTTTGGGCACTACGGCTATCGTCGTACGTCTATTGACGATATTGCGCAGGAGGCAGGAATCGCAAAAGGAACCGTGTATTTGTATTTCAAGAGTAAAGAAGAGATTTTTCGCGCACTCGCCCAGCAACTCATCGACAAGATGCTCGCGGCAAGCGAAACCGCACAGGCAGCGGCGCATAATGTACCAGAGCAGCTTCGTGGGATACTCGATGCCAAGTTTGGGTACTTCTTCGAGTTACTCCACGCTTCAGCTCATGTCCGTGAGATCCTCGATGCAAAGAACCAACTTTGTACCGACCTGTTTGCTCAAGCCGATCGACGTTATCAACGCCTGTTAGCGCAAACGATTGCCGAAGCCGAGAAAAGAGGGGAGCTACACGTGGCACGGATAGGATTGGAGCCAGAAGCCGCAGCCGAATTACTCACACGGAGTGCGTCTGGCCTTGGCACCTACAGCACAACCGCACCGACTCTACCAGCATTTCGTCGTCATCTTGATGCATTGGTCCGCGTATTTGTGGTTGGATTAGGCGGGCAGATTCCGTCGTAATCGCGGTTCATATCTCGCGCCGTCTCCCACCTCCACAGGGGCACAGCGCGCCACGCCCTTACAGCGACAGGGCGCCAGACTAAGGAATACTGGTGATAACTGCATCACTCCGACTTGAGAAATTTCCGATCAAGCTCTACGATAATCCACCCCCAAGTCGTGCCGCTTTCCAATTTTAGCGGGATGTGCAACGGGTCAGCAGACACCCATAGCGTGGTCTCTTGTGGCAGAATGTTCTCGTTTGTGTCTTTGTCTAGCGAATACACTTCAGGCTGCAACCGTAGGGCAGCACGTTTCTTGCCATCGACCTCTATGGTTTCTTTGCCCACCACTTGCGCAACAAACCGATAGTGTCCTCGACCGGTAAACACTTGGGTTTCAATCGACGTTCCCGAAACGAGTTCACGACTTCGTAACAGATAGAGTGCAGAAATCGGGTCATACACCTTACCGGCAGGGAGAGACTGTTCTCGTACTCGATTCTTTCTCTTCACACTACCGATCAATGCCTTTGTCGTGGGATCATAGCGTACGCTGTATTCACGCCGTCGATCTCCTTCGCGCGAGAGTAAGAGAAAAGACAGCGGCGAGTAATCACCCAAACCAAAGGTGGCATCCGCACTGTCTCGTCTTTTATAGAGCAAATCGACCCACTCACTGGTCCGCGCTTTCCCACTAAAACGAAAGACCTCACGTCCATCGCTCAGTTTCTCTTTCCGTAATTGTACATCTCCGCCACCGGCATCGAGTTGATTAAAGGTAGCAGAAAATCTCAGGGTCTCTCCTTGGGCAAAGATCGATGGGGGTAAAACTGGTTTCGGTTGTGCGGGGGTGGCTTTCTGAGGAACTTTTCGCTTAACCGGCTGGCGCCGCACTGGCTGGTTAACAGCCAAGGCTGCCTCACTCGCCAATCCTATACACAGAGCGAAAACAACAAAGATGGACAGACAACGTATGCGCACCATGAGGGTACTATACTGAGCAAAGGTTGAAGGGGATAGGGCAGAAAAAAAGGGTAAGTGGCTGGTGCCACCTACCCCCTTGCGAGAGAAACAGGGATCCTACTTTACGCCGGGAACACTGGGGACGCTCGGGGTCTTCATCCCACTTGTAGCGGTATCCAGCGCTTTGTCTTTCACCGTATCCACAACTTTATCTTTTACTGCATCTTTCGCTTCGCCTGTCACTGTTTCGGTCACACTCGGAGTGTTGACAGTAGTTGCAGGCTTCGCCTCGACCTTAGCTGGAGCAGCTGAGGTCTCATTCTTGGCTAGGTGCGTACTCGGCTCTATCTCTTTTGTTTCGCTCGTTACAGGAGAGGTTGCATCCTTTGCCATAGGCTCAACCGTCTTCACTTCCTGTGTCTCAGTGGAGGGCGCGGTGGCGGTTGCGTCTGTCGTCATCGGCTCGGCGGGTTTGACTTCTACTGCTGCTGCGACCTCGTCCTTCTTCTCAACAGCCGTGACCGCTTCGTTGCTCTGATTGCTATTGAGAGCAAGGATTGGGTAGGTTGCTCCTGCGATCAACAGCGCGGCAGCGGCAATAGTGAGAGTACGGTTCATTTTCACATGCTCCTTTGTATGGTCTCTGAAGGGGTCATGTCTTCAGAGGTTGGGGTTGCTCATGCTACTAACGGTTAACTTTTTTACTTTCCTCAACTCGGCGCCTGGAGAAAGAAACATAGGGCAAAGAAAAAGGTTGCACCGCTCGTATACAAACGAGTGCTCGTACTTCTTCCCTCGGAGAGGTCCCCTTGGTACGATAGCGCAGAAAAGAGAACTGCATGCGACGCATCCGTGATCTACGCAAATACGGCCTACCAGACACTTTGCTCCAAATCTGGGAACAGCAACAAGGTGAGTTTTTGCTTCCGGTGCAAGAAGTAGCTGTGCAACGCTATGACCTTTTCGAAGGACGCAGCCTGGTCATTTCTTCGCCCACGTCTTCCGGGAAGACCTTCGTCGGTGAGATGGCAGCAATGCGGGCCACCTTCGCTGGTAAACGAGTGCTCTACCTCACGCCACTCCGTGCCCTCGCTGAGGAAAAGTATCAGACGTTCCAAGCGCGGTACAGTGCCTACGGAGTCAAAGTCGTTGTCGCAACGCGAGACCGACGAGAGTTCGACCGCGACATCGAACAAGGAGATTTTCACCTCGCCGTACTTGTCTACGAAAAGCTCTCCCAACTATTAGTGAGGCACCCTCATCTTCTACGCACAGTTGCGCTCGTCGTAGTCGATGAAATACAAATGTTGGGAGATCCTGAACGTGGTCCTGGTCTTGAGCTTTCTCTCACGAAATTACTGCGCTCGACACCACGACCACAGGTGCTTGGCCTATCTGCCGTGCTCCGAGAAGCGCAGCAGGTTGCAGACTGGTTAGAAGCAGATTTGTTATTTCAGGATGAGCGTCCAGTCGAGCTCTATCGTGGAGTTTTGTTGGACGGTCGCTTTCGTTACAAGACCTACAACTCAGGGGAAGAAGGTGAAGAGCAACTAGCGTCGACCGATTCTGAAGATCCTCGCGACATTCTTTTTGCCAATGTCAAACATCTCCTTGAAAAGGGTGAACAAATCCTGATTTTTCTGAAAGGGCGACGTGACGCAGTGCAGTGCGCACTGGCATTAGCCGAGCAGGCGCAACTTCCCCCTGCGCAAGAGGCTTTGGCTGCACTTGAAACACTAGAGGAGACCGCATTGAAAGTGCAGCTTCGGACAGCCTTCTCTGGGGGCGTAGCGTTTCATCACGCTGATCTCACGCCGGAGGAACGCACGATAGTAGAAACCCACTATCGGAGTGGCCAACTTCGAGTGATTGCGTGCACCTCGACGCTCGCCTTCGGGGTCAATCTTCCTGCGTCAACGGTTTTTCTTGAAGCAGTCAAATGGGACAGCGACCGACGGACAGGAGCAGCCATCGAAGTGCCACTTTCATGGGCGGAGTATGAAAATATTTCTGGTCGTGCTGGCCGACTCGGATTGCGTGAAGAATTCGGGCGTTCGATCTTAATTGCCACCAATCAGTTCCAAGCTGACTTATTATGGCGCGGGTATGTCACCGGAGAGCACGAGCAGTTTGCCCCTGCTCCTGGACAGGAAGGATTCGCAGACCGGGTACTCAACGTCATCGCTTCAAAGATCTGCACCAGCAAAGACGAGTTACGGGAATTTTTTTCGCTCACGTATCTTGGGTTTCAGCAACGGAAGCAGAAGGAGGCCTTTGCCTCCGAGTTAGAGAAAGCACTCGATGCGCTTGCGAAAGTGCAACTCGTGACTGTGCGAGACACAGGCCAGATTGAAGCAACGACCCTGGGCGAAGCGGCAGCGCGCAAGGGAATTCGAGCAGCTACGGCCGTCAAACTTGCTCGCTTCTTCGATTCGTCGCGCGGACGACAGGTCGCGGATTTGGAGCTTCTTCATCTCTTAAGTCTGACCGATGACGGTAAACGCGTACATCTTCCCTTGTCGATAGCTGAACATCGTGGACGTGTATACGAAAGTAAGTTGAACGAGTGGGCTCAGGATCAGAGCGGGGACTTTGGCGACGACTTTAAGCATATGCTCCATGCAAAGATGCTTCCAACAACACAGGAAGTGCGCTCAGCAAAACTGTCGTTGTTGTTGATGGGTTGGATCAAAGGGCAAGAGCTTTCAGGCTTGGAGAATAATTATCAATGCTATGCAGGAACCATCAAAGCACAAACTGAGGAAGTGAGCTGGTTAGCCGAGGCGGCAGCCGAAGTTGCTGACGTCATGGGTTGGTCTCCGAGTCAGCAAATGAGCAATCTCGCCGAACGGATACGGCTCGGGGTTGATGCTGATGGCTTGACTCTTGCGCGCGCCAATTTGCCAGGCATCGGCCGTGAGGAAATTCGAGCTCTGGTCTCCGCCGGTTTTGACTCTGTCTCCGCGTTACGTGACGCTTCACCTGAAGTGTTAGCACGATATCTGACAACGGAACAAATCGGGGCACTACAAGGATCAAAACTCTAGGAGTTGAGAACTGAGAAGGACCAACATGACAGACACCATGCCCCACGACAGGTTCGCGTCAGCATTCAGCACTCTCGCAACTGAAGGTGTACCCGCCGAGCTTCTTTCTTCCCTCTCTGTGGCAACTGCAAACGCCGTACGTCATCCGCAGGGCGAAATTGAAGTCTTTCTCTCTAATGGACATCGCATTGTCGAGCGCTCGCCTTATGGTTCACTGACGTTTTTCCTTCCATCGACATATTCACAACTTGTTTCTCAGCGTCTGGCAACGTTTGACCGATATGGTCGTCTACTTTTGCTATTGTATCGCGATGCGGCTGGGAGGCTCACCCGATTCAAAGCCCGCGGACTCGATAGTCGTTTTTTAGGTGTAGAGCGTCGCACGACAAACCACATTGGCTGGGGCATGTCGGACAGTGTGTCGCTTCTTGAGGGAGAGACTGGCTTCACGGTTGCGCACCCGTTGACCTTTTTCCGCTCCGTAGCGTACGAAGACCTCGATGCACTGCCACCACTCGATGATCCCGTGCGTCTGCCATTGGGCGCAGGATCTACGCTCCTCAACGTGCTCGCGTTACTCGCCCATGATCAAGGAAAAGCAATTTTGCGCTATCGAGGCCCCTACCCAACCGAACGGCTGTTCGCGACCTTGAGCGAGTCCTTCCGTTATCGTGGGGAACCAGGAGCCATGCGTGAGCGTTTTGCTCAAGGTGCGGAGGAAACAGCAGTCCAACTTGCTATGAAAGAAGCGCCGGTTGATTGGGAGCCACTCCCCCACGAACGCTTTTTCCCTGCAGTACACACCTGTGTCCAACTCCGCAACGGCGTGGAGAAAGTGTACGACCGTGGGCGTGTCTACTATCGTCCAGATTTGGCCGGCAGTGCGTATGCGATTCGCACATCGCCAAGTGAGGAACAACCCCCGCGTTACATTGCGGGTTTGGCGCTGCTCGGCCAAGCAATCGAAGACCACCTGGTTCTTGATGCACATGGGGAAGTCCTTGAACGTCCGACGGTCCAAACGTACGCAATCCTTCGAGGCCCGTTTCAACTCTCGGATGATTGGAAAGCGCTCTTGGTACGCCTGATCGCTGCTGAAAGTGCCGCAATGCTGCATTCAGCGCTGTGGCCAGTCGTCGATGAATTAACACTGGAATGGGAATCGCTGCACAGTGAGTTATGGTCACAGTCGGGTAATACGATTGCTTTGCACGCAGGGATGGTCACCGTCTATCGTCGTGCCTTGGCGCAGATTAAAAGTGCTGGCGAAGGGCTGTTGCTTGCTGCGCGTTTCACGTCCGAGTTATCGCGATTAATTGGCCCGCTGGTTCGCGCTCGGGCCCAAGAACGGCTCGCTGGCCTGTCTTCTGAGGCTCAACAGATCTCCCTTTTCTTTACCTCTTCTGCCCCACAAGGGTTGTCCGATAACGAGTTGCGGGCGTTTCTGACTCGGCTTGCGTTAGGAGAAGAACTGCCAAAGGTAGAGGCTGTATAGCCAACCTCTCATATTCATACTCAAGGAAGTGATTTATGCCAAATCTCACATCAATGGGACAAGTGGTGGGTGCATTACTGAAAGAGAAAAAACACACAATTGCGGTCGCCGAATCCTCGGCTGGGGGATTGATTTCTGCCGCGCTGCTCGCGGTTCCTGGAGCATCGGCTTATTTTCTTGCTGGAGGTGTGATCTACACACACGATGCCCGGCGGGCATTGTTAAGCGTTCCTGATGATGCGCTTAGCGGCATTCGCGCCAGTACCGAGGAATATGCGCTCCGGTTAGCACGCGCAGTGAGAGAACGGCTCGGAACAACATGGGGCTTGAGTGAGACTGGAGCGACTGGTCCCACCGGCAATCGTTACGGTGATGCCGCCGGTCACGCGTGCATAGCTATTGCCGGGCCGCTTGAGCAAACGCTGACCATCGAAACCCGTCATGGCAATCGCGAGTTGAATATGTGGTCGTTTACCCAGGCGGCGTTGGAATTGTTAGAAAATTGTATTAGGAGAAGTGCATAAATTAGGAGGCGGCAATGACTATGCATTGGATTCTCCCTGGAGTTATCTCTATTGGATTGATGATGTGTGCCCCCACTGGCGCGACGGCACAAATTTCCTTTGGGGTTGGTGGCTCGAACGTTGAATCTGAGGAGTCAACCATACCGTTTAGAATCCAGCTCAAAGGGATCATTAACGGAGACCATGAAAAGAGTATTTTAGGCGTGGTGACCCTCGAAATCAGTGCGTATCAAGGTAACTACGATCTTGACGTCACTGAGGCAAAGGCACTGGATGACGCGCGGATTACCTCCTACTCGATTTTGCAAAAGTATACGAATGGGAAACGCAATATCACCCTGAGCGGACCAGAACATATGCTCTCGAAGATCGGTCAAGCTACCCCAGGAACACCGCTCACGATTACGGGATATTTACGACAACGTTCGGGAACATTGCAGTTGATCAGAGTAGAAGCTCCGGTGGCAGAAGGTGAGGAGAAGACACCCGAGGAACAGTCTTCGGCAAAGTAGTCTACGTGTGGCCTTCGGGGCACTGCACGTTGTGCCCCTGTCGGTTACCTTAAGTGACCGGCTACAAATCAATCGGCAATTGCAGATACTCGCGATAAATGAAGTCGCGATGCTCAAATAAAATCGGTTTGGCAGCCGCTTGAATAAGCGGATCAGTATTGGTGTACAGCGTGCGAAACGGCGCTGGCATCGGACACTGCTCATGGGGCAAAGGTTGAATAAGCGCGGTAAATGTCGCTGAATAGATATCCAACGCTGACAACTGATTGCCAATATAGAATGAACTTCCCTTTGTGCGCTGTTGTTCCAGTCGCGTGACCAGGAAGCCGATGATCGCGGCACACCGCGCGGCTGCGCTTGCGGCTTCTGGTGCATTGTAGCCGTACTTATCGCCAATATACTGGGAAAATGCACGACTTTTCTCGTCAACATTCGGGTTCGATAACGTGGGATGGACTAACATCAGGCGCTTCGACCAACCGAAACCATGCTCTCCACACAGTTCGTTACAATAACCGAACATCAATGACCGATCTTCAATATTTGTGGGAATGAGCAGAGGATTCGGTTGCAAGCGTTCGGCCAGATATAACTGTTGAATCCATGTCGAGCGTGGCGGTTCATCGTCCCACGCAAAGACGGGCGCCGTCGCTTGCGCGGTCCACTCGACGAGGGCGCGATTTTCACCGCCAATATCCTGACGCACACGCACGTACGGAATCTTCTTCACATAGAGAATGCCTTTTGCTGCTTCGCTCCAAGGACCGGGGACACCTGGAGACAATACTACGCGCAACCCTGAGAGCTTCCGAGCTTCTTCAACACTAATATATGTTGCCATCGAAATCTTCCTCCTCCATTAACGCATACCTTCCTTCCCAGTTCCTGGCGAGTAGTAGTACATGATGGTGATCGTTCGTTCTTTAAAAAGCCACTGTCCGCCTTCCTTGATCAGTGCGTCGTCATAACGGCCAGTGATTATCTGAACTTGCCCCTGCGCGTCCTTTGCCTCCGAGTCAAAATACGTTGAGGACGTTGCCGTATTCTTGTTTACCGTTATGCAGGGTTCAAAAAGTTTATGCCGCATGTAGTGAAATTCACGCGGGCGTTGTTCAAAGAATCGCTGATACCAGGAATGGATGGTCTCTCGTCCGTTATGCTTTTGGCCGTTCTCAAATGACACAGAAAAATCGGCCTGTCGATGGAACAGCGAACTCAGTTCCTCCAAGTTGCTACTGTCAAGCGCAAAACAGTAGCGACTCAGTACTTGCCGAACCCCTTCATAATCTTCAGCCGTCGCAGTTAATTTCGCCGCGGGCGATTTGCCAGTAGGAGCCACACTTGTACGTCGCATGGCCGGGCGTTTCGCGGGAGTGGCTTTCCGAATCATTTTTACCTTTTTGACCTGTCTCTGGGTTGCCATTCCGGTATTCTCCTCTATAGTTAGTTGTCCCGGGCGGTAGTTGACAGCGCTACGGCGATTCTCAACTGGTAGTGAGGCGTTGTCAAGTGAAGTGACACCGCAGACGTAAAGTTTCTCAGTCGTAGCGAACGCCCGCTACAATGTGTCCCCTTTTGGCAGGATATCGTTATGCAATTCCCCTCGCGTACGGGGCTTCGCGAAATTCTTCGTCTCGCGCTACCGATGATCGCATCGATGGCTTCGGCGACGATTGCGAGCTTTATTGATACTTGGATTATTGCTCTTCTTGGCACCAACGAGATGGCCGCGGGTATGCCAGCAGGAGTCATCGCTTACACGACGACAGCGCTGCCGCTCGGCATTGCGCAGTGTGTGAGTACGTTTACCGCCCAATCCCTTGGTCGACGCAACTCACAAGAGGGATCAGCATATACCTGGCAGGGCCTGTACTTGAGCCTTATCGTTGGGGTGGGCTGTTTCGTGCTTTGGCCGGTTGCACCACTGTTCTTCGCTCAATTTGGCCACGACCCTGAAATTGTTGCACTCGAAGTCGCGTATTTTCAGGTTCGGCTATGGGGGATTGGGCTTGGAGTCGCGATTGGTGCGCTCAATGGCTTCTTTTACGGCTTGCACCGGCCTGCGGTACCATTAGTTGCAATGATCGTTGACAACATCGCTAATGTGGTGCTGTGCTATGTGTTGGTATTCGGCAAGTTTGGGTTTCCCGCGCTTGGCTTTATTGGCGCAGCTTGGGCGTTCGTCCTGTCATTTGTTTTCCAGTTCGCTATCTTGCTGGGCGCATTTCTCTCGACTGGATGTCACACGGAGTTTTCTACCCGTAGTACGTGGCGCTTGTCCTGGCCCCGCTTTCGTCAATTGGTGCGGATTGGTTGGCCTGCCGGTGCACAGCAGGCACTCGATGTGTTGAGCTGGGGTGTCTTGATTATTCTTATGGTCGGACGCTTTGGTCGGGAACAGTTGGCCGCAAGCAACATTGCAATTCAGTACACGACCATCGCCTTCTTGCCGGGAATTGGCTTGGGCCAAGCATTAACCGCACTGGTAGGAAAGTACATCGGCGAACAGAAACCAGACGTAGCCATCCAGCGGGTCTACGAAGGTCTCTTCTTGGCGATGACTTACATGACGTTCGTCGGATTGTTGTATTTTCTGTTTCCGAGTGCGCTGCTGTCGGTGTTTACCAGCGACCAAGAAGTTATTCGCGCCGGAAGCGCGATCTTTCTCTGTGTCGCATTCTTTCAGTTTTTCGACGCAATGAACGTGGCCTTTGCTGGAGCATTACGTGGTGCCGGAGACACGCACGGCGTTGCATGGATTACCGTGGTACTGTTGGCGACGGTCTTTGCTCCGCTGAGCTTAAGCGCGGTCGCATACACCAATCTGGAGTCGCTCGGTCCCTGGCTCGCCGGAACGATTTATACCGTTCTACTGGGTCTTGCGTTGTGGCGACGGTTCGCGCGCGGGAAATGGCTGGAGATCGATATTTTCACCGCGGAAAGCGGCAAAAAGAGTGAAGCACTACAGGTGAAGAGTGAAGAGCTGCCGGTCGTTCACTCGTAACTCTTCACTCAATTCTTCACTCTTCATTCTTACCCACTGCGCCCTACGCTGCGCTCTGCACCGGCTCTGGAGCACGAATGCCGAGCGTAGCCAATCGGGCCGTCGTCCGCTCATTGAGCAAACCGACTCGGGTCATGTTGCCCCACAAAGCCGCATGGAAGTCTTTCTTAAAGAACTTGCGGAAGAATTCGTATTCGTTCTTTTTGGCAACTTCATGACGGAGCGTGCGAATATCTTCGACTTCTGCCTTGCTGAAACCAACAGCTTCATAGGCTTCTCTCGGAAATTGCCCGCCTAAAAGCCCAGCCGCGGCATCACAAGCAAAATCTTCAACCTCGACTCGCTCTTTTTCAGACAACTCGGCGATTTGTTCAGGAAGACTCAACATACCAAAACCCATGTGGCGAGACTCATCCGATAGAATACGCCGACAAATTTGGCTAATCAGCGGATCCTGGCTATGCTGTTCCAACATACGGAAGAGCGAAACAGCGAGTGTCTCAGCGACAAGCTGCGTACCGACGGTTTTCAGATACCACTGGGGCATCGACAAAATACGATCGAATAGGTTGCGCAGACTCGACGTAAGTGGATAGGTGACACGGACTTTATCAAGCAAGTAGCGAGTCAAGACTTCAGAGTGACGCGCTTCATCGACCACTTGTGTCGACATAAAGAATTTCGCGTCGATGGTTGGAACCGAATTGACTATTTGGCTACACACAAGCATGGCAAATTCTTCACCATACATGAGTTGACTGATACGCCAAGCCGAGAAATGCCGGTTCATCTCAACCTGCTCTTTTGGCGTCATTTTGTTCCAGTACTTTGTACCGTAGATATCTACTAGGCCGTCAGGAAGAATACCAGCATCTGGATTCACCTCACGGGACCACTCGATGTCAACAGAAGCGTTCCACTGGTCACGCTTAGCTTTCTCGTACAGGCTGCGCATATCAGGCTCTTGCACGGCAACGTCTTGCGTGAACACGGCGTCGACTGAAGCGGAAATTGTGTGACTATTCGGCGACAAAGTGGGCATGAAAAGCTCCTCGGATATTCGAATTGCTAGACGACAGTTACCACTATCCAACCGTTATTTTGTTGTCAAGTCAAACTCAGTCTGTAACACAATACCACAACTTTTTATGGATTGACTCCTGAGTTAACATTCGTGAGAGTACCGCGCGTGAGGTGTGTATGAAAAGAGCATTTCTTCAGGTTATTCCCGCTTTACTCTACGTGCTATCTAGTGTGTCCGTCGGTTGTGACCGACCAAATAAAGAACCGGCTCCAGATATCAATGCCTTCGATCAGAGTCATGAGGTCCAAAGGGAGTTAGATACCCAAGCGCAACAAACGCTGGAAATGATGAAGCAGCAGCAAGTCGATCAAACAATGGAATCAATCAATAACCATAACGAACGGCAATCGTTTTCCCCTCCGCCAGCAGTAGGCGGGGAATAGACGTCCAGGTCGCTGGATCTCTCCTAAGACGATTGTGGTTTCTTCAACGCTGCCTCTTGGGCGAGAGTATCGAGCACCTCGCGCATGGTCCAGCCATGTTCGCCACGCGTAGGGAAACGCTCGGTTAAGCGCAGCCGACCAACGGCAGCAAGTGTGTCCTGCGTACCGCGTGCCATGACCGACGAGAACCCAAAATGTTCAAGGGTTTCTGCGAGTTCTGCCATTTCGTCAGCCCGTCGTGCAGCATGCATAGGATACGATGGCACTAGCCATTCCAGTGCTTCCATGACGCCGGGTAATAAGGCCTTGTAGCGGTGCAGCAACTCATCAAGAAACCCGAACTCCGCGCCAGCAGCTGTCAATTCGTAGAGGAGCGCGGCGAGTCCTTTATTGAGACCAGAAAATGTCATCTTAAAGGCCGACGCCTGACCGATCCGATCGCCAAGAATATGGGTACGAAGTGATTTTCCTAGCTGTGTTTCAAACGTCGCGGCTTCCGAACCACTGATATAGAACGTACACCGACCACGAACATTACTCGCTGGACCGATAATGCACGCATCAAGATACGGTGCGCCGCTAGACGCGATCATGTCGCCAACCTCCTGTGCGGTCATTGGCGAAATCGCGTTCGCATCAACAAACAATGGGCGATGGCCGGTTTCACGCACCGCAGTAACAAAGTCCGCAGCCACCGACTTTGCAGCAGTGGGTGGAATAATGGAGAGGACGATAGCGGCTTCCGCTACGACTGCCTCCATTGACGGCAACATGGTAATTGCCGCATCGGTGGTCAGACGACGTGTCCGCTCACTTCGTCCAACCAACGTCGTAACAACTGTACATCCATCTTCTAACAATACTCGCCCGACATTGTGTCCCATATCGCCTGGGTACAGAATCGCAACTGGGTGCATGGAGTCCTCACTTCAGCAAACGTGCGCGGATTGTTTCTTTTGAGGAACAGTATTGTCAAGAACGTACGTGGCTCCCCCTCATCCCTAAATTCATCTTCGTAGTGTATGATGTGGCCCCATGACTGATACGGTCAAGGTTTCGCCTCGTTGGTTACGCACTGCGATTGGTCTGGCGGTCGTTGCAATCATAGGCGTAGGGAGTTTTTTTCTCTGGCGTTCCAGTCCTGGATATTCAGTGTACCGCATCAAGCACGCGCTGGAGACCCACGATTACGAGTTGCTTTCTCGGTATGTTGACGTAGATAAGGTATTAGACTACACGCTCGATGAACTTGGTAGTTCCGGCAACGACGGTAAAGAAATTTCATTGGGAGGTTTTCTTGGCAAATTGATGCGGAAAGGGCTGTTCAAGTTACTGACTGGAGAAGCCAGAGAAGTCACAAAAGCAGGGCTCTCGTTGTTTGTCGAACAAGCCGTGAAAGATCCTGATCGCCCACCTCCTGACATCCCTGCCATCGCACCGGTCGCTGCCTGGTGGCTGGCACAGCGAGAGGGAGATACCGCTCGTTTGACATTCGAGACAAAACACGATCAGCCGATCAACGTCACCCTGCAAAGGACCCCTGAAGGAGTCTGGCGGGTAGTAGCCATTTCTAATCTCCAAGTGTTTCTGCCAAAACTCCAAAAGCATCTGGAAGGCCTTTCTCGCAATCCAACACACTCAGAGTGAGGCAATGTCGCACGAGATTTCTGGCACGCTTGTTGTCATCAAAGGGGGCGGAGATGTTGGCTCTGCCGTCGCCCATCTCTTGTTTGGCCATGACTATATTCCAGTGATCGTCGAGAGCGAGACGCCATCAACCACGAGGCGACGCATGGCCTTTGCGGCTGCCGTCTTCGACGGTGAAGCAGAGTTAGAAGGCGTACGTGCAGAGCGGGTTGAATCGCTCGCAGCCCTCAGAGCTTTACTCATCTGGAAAAAAGTCGTTCCCGTGTTTGTGGGCTCCCTGGAAGATGTCCTGCGTGAATTTTCTCCTCCTATCGTCATTGATGCACGCATGCGTAAACGCGACATTCCAGAGACACAGATTGCCCAAGCTCCGTTCACCATTGGGTTGGGGCCAGGTCTTGTCGCGGGTCAGACCGTCCATGTTGTTATCGAAACCAGTCGCGGCCCTACCCTTGGGCAAGTCATCACGGAGGGGCGCACAGAGCCGTACACTGGCGAGCCAATCTCCATTGCCGGGTATAAACGAGAACGATATGCCTATGCCCCTGTTGCTGGCACCTTTCATACGCAACTGGAAATCGGCACCACCGTACATGCCGGCGACCTTCTCGGCCAGGTTGAGAACCATGAGTTACGGGCTCAGGTCGATGGGATTATTCGCGGCATCACCAAAGATGGCATTGAAGTGAAACAAGGAACGAAGGTGGCTGCAGTTGATCCCCGCGGACAAGCCGAGTTTACGACTGGTATCGCAGAACGACCGCGCAAAATTGCCGAGGGTGTCCTCGAAGCGATTCGTCGACGTTAAAGGAGATTCCCATGACACAAAGCAATCCCAAACTGCGCTTTGGTTTGTGGTATGCGTTTCGTAACCCGCCACAGTGGCGGCGTTCGTATCAAGATATCTACAACGACATTCTCGAACAAATTGTGTGGGCAGAAGGGATTGGCTACGATGACGTGTGGCTCACGGAGCATCACTTTGCCGACGATGGCCATGCGCCTTCACCGTTGCCGCAGGCTGCAGCGATTGCCGTGAAGACCAAGAAAATGCGTATTGGGACAGGTGTACTGCTGTTGCCGCTGTACAATCCAGTCCGCATTGCCGAAGATTGTGCAACGATTGATATTCTCTCTGGCGGACGGTTCGAACTCGGCGTTGGTGTGGGGTATCGTGTTGAAGAGTTTAGCGGTCTTGGGATTCCGCGTGAGCAGCGAGGCGGTCGTGCAAATGAAGGCTTAGAAATCATCCGTCGTCTGTGGGAAGGTGAGACAGTCACATTCAAGGGCAAGTACTTTCAAATCGAGAACACCAAGCTCACGCCTGAGCCCGTACAAAAACCACGTCCACCATTGTGGGTCGGAGGTTTCGCTGGCGCAGCAGTGAAACGAGCGGCACGTTACGGAGATGGCTATATTGGGACCGGCGATATGAAAGCGCCGTATCAAGCCTATTTGCAAGAATTGCGAGCACTAGGCAAAGATACCTCGAACCCCAAGCTCGCCGGTGGTCACTTTTGGTTAATCGTCGCGAATGATCCAGAAAAAAGCTGGCACGAGATTGCGCCGCATGTGCGCTATCAGATCAATGTCTATAATGAGTGGCTCACCAAAGCCGGGCAATCGTTATTTCCCCATATGCCAGATGACGCCGCGCTCAAAGCCAGCGGCATTCTCAACATCGTCACGCCGGAAGCAGCCGTAAAAATGATTAAAGACTACGTCGCCGAAGTGCCGATTCAACGCTACTACACGTGGACGCTACCGCCAGGGTATCCGGCGAAGAAGATGAATGAGCACCTGGAACTCTTCGCAACCAAGGTCATGCCTCATTTTCGCTAGGATTCCAGCGCTCGGCACTCTTATTGTCCTGCCGTGTTTCCGACTTCGCGTATTGTGCCCTGTGAGAAGATACTGACCTCGGCAAATACGCCATAGTGGTCCGATGGCCACAACGTCTGACCATTCGGAAGCTGCCGGGGAGCATCTAAAAACACCTTGCTCGTGTGTATCTGTTCAGTGGCTGCTTTTTCTGAAATCACAAACAGATAGTCTATGCGGCGAGAGGCGGTCTGGGTTGCGGCAAATGGGCGTTGGTAACACGTAGCCCCAGGAAGGTTCCGGTTTCGCATACGATAGGCGTCGATGAATCCATGTTCCCGTGTGAACATCGCCATCGCTGGAGAATGTTCCGACGCGTTGAAGTCACCCATCACAAGGGCTGGTACGTTCCCACGCATGCGACGGAGTATTTCGACAACATGCTGATGTTGGCACGGATCACCCGAAGTATGGGTCGACGCAACCAGCACTGGTCCCTGCGGTGTACGTACGGTTGCCGCTAACAACACGCGTGGATCAGTCAAGCGACCACAACGCGGTAGATCATGGGTTTCCCAAGCCGTGATAGGAAATCGGCTAATAATAGCGGGCCCTTCGTCGAAGTTCATCAACCAAGAAACAAAGGTATCCACGTACTCGTTGCGAAAAATACGGAAGCTCGCTGGCGCATACACATAGTGAAATCCCAAGGCTGCAGCAAGGCGTGCAGCAGTGTTCCCTCGCCTCCGGCTGCTTGACGCTTCCTGAATGCCAATGATGTCGAGGTGGTGTTTCTGAAATTCTGCTACCACCATCTCCAGGCGATGTTCAAGGTTTTGATCGTCACCCGTTACGCCGGAAAAAACCCCACCATGCAGGAGATTGAATGTCGCCACTTTTATAGGATCAGCACTTAACACCGCGGGACAGAGCAGGGCCACCACCACCGCACTGCATCTCTGCAGGCAAGAAAGGATAGAGGAGACGAGACGCCAGAATAGTTGAGTCATATGTCGCGTGTGTACCCCATTCTGCCCTAGGGGTTATTACAGTTTAAAACAGCCCCGGATGAAATTTACCACTCTTATCTTCCTCTTTGCACTGAGCATTGACCAGCGGATCAGCACTTTCTCCACAGCACGTATCAGAATCACCACAAGTGAACCCGTCATACAGAATACGTGCAGCAGTGTCCTGGCCCCTGAAGGACGGATGGTAACAGTCACAACAGGAGACCTGATTGCTCTTGAATTTATAGATCCAGGGAGCATCACTAAAGTCGAGCCGTACTCCTCGCCCCTTAGTGGCACCACCAACGATTTGTCCACCGACTGTTACTTGTTGTGATCGTTCTCCTTCCGCAAGCGCAGCATACTCAGCGGTGACGGTGGCAAGAATATCGCGGTATACCTTGGCCGTCGTATACGCATCGAGAATCCGTCGCTCTGAACAGGACGACGTCAATGACCCACAAATGCCGTGGTCAAAACCAATGACGGGCCCTCCTCCTGCTGCAGTTTCCCACACATCCTTACATGAAGGCGCACCAACACCGAAGACGCACGAGTCTTTTGATCCGTGGTTGCATAACTGCGACACGCGAATCAGCGCTGCCACACCAACCTTCAAATCAGGAAGCGAGATCAGGATATCAAGCCCTTTGCGAAACTCACGCTCAAATGCGGCTGGCGTCGTGCGGCAATGATTGTTGGGATCTTGGTCTTCCCCTCGTGGGCAACTAGACCGGACCTTCTCAATGGTACCGGCGCAAATGTCATTATGTCCAAGCCAGACCGTCACGTAGCGGAGCCCTGGTTGCGGGGTGAGAAACTGCTTAATTTTTGTCGCCTGCTGCGCAAAATCTTTCAGCATCTGCGCGCCGGACTCAGCATCATTGGGATCAGCGATCCTGATGTCCGCTGCTTGACGGCACTCGATCCGTTCTGCCTGGCTAAACACTCCTTCGCTGCCGCTGCTGCAGTAGTTCGTGCCATGGGTATCTCCAGTGGCCCAGTTGAACGACTCTTGGTCTCGGAAAGGACAGACCGCCGTGCTTTGTGCGTTGAAAGCTTTTGTCGCACTGTCTCCAGCAGTGTCGATGGCAGTGAGTGCCGCGCTGGCCGTGTCAGTACGGGCAATCACAAAATTCTGGATACTCTGTTCCCAAGCGATGGTGGCATCCATCCCTGTCCGCGGAAAATTCAGGAGCCGCTGGCTTTTCCCTATTCCCCGAAGAAATTCCTGCCCCAGGGTTTTGACGACAACCTTCGCATTGGCGAATTCTTGACCGTCTGCCAACGCGCGGACCGTGTGTACTCCGTCGCCGAGGAGATTCCAGTTGACCAGCAGGCCAAACCCGTTGTTCGTATCTCCACAGACCTGGCGTGTATCCTCACGACCAGTGCCGTATGCAGCTTGGAGGCGTATACCATTGAACTCAAGGTCTATGCGCTGCGCCTCACATGCCCACCCAGAGACCACACCAATGCCGCTGTGAAAAGAACCAGGCGCAGGGTTTTCGAGTATGCGTTTGTCACCACCAGCGCTACCGCCACTACTTCCTGACTCACCCTTGAGGACAAAATTTTGCTGACTTTGCTGCCAAATCACGACACTCGGCTGTCCAGACTGGGGAAAGTTATCTAAGCGGAATTCTCCTTGTGCCCCAGTGAGGCATTCCACACCAAGAGTGGTCACCGTAACAGTCGCTACGCCAAACTCCTGACCATCAGCCAAGGCTCGTACGGTATGGGTACCATTTCCGAGCAGGTTCCAATTCACCAAGAGACCAAAGCCGTTATTGTCGTCGTTACAAACAGAACGAGTATCGGCCCGCCCGGTACCGTAGCTCGCTTGCAGCCTGACACCATCAAACTCAATGTCGATTTGCTTGGCATTACAGACCCATCCCGAAATCACCCCGATGCCACTCTGATACGAGGATGACCGCGGATTTTCGAGGACTCCTTGGACTTGCGCCTGGAGCGTGAGAGGAACAACAAACAGGAAGAGGAAAAAGAAAAACCCTACTGCGAGTGAAAATTTTGCTGACACGATACGATTATCTCCCTTCCTTGGGAATCGGATTTGTTGGCTAAAGTCTCTGCGCTTTCTCCCGATACTCAGACCGGGCCACCTTTGGGGGCAGTGTAGTACAAATCAGAGGAGAGTGTCATGTTTGACCTTGGGCTCACCCACGTCGCCTTACCCGTCCGAGACGTTGATGCAAGCATCGCTTTTTACGCACAGTACGCGCGTATGCAAGTCGTCCATCGTCGGACAGACCGCATCTCCGGGTCAGATGTCGCCTGGATTAGTGACCGCACCAGACCGTTTGCTATCGTGCTGGTGCGAACTCGCAAGGTCGATAGCCCACTATTGCCGCTCGCACATCTCGGCGTTGCCTGCGCAAGCCGCACTGATGTTGATGATCTTTGTGATCAAGCGCGCTCTGAAGGGTTCCTGCGTTTAGAGTCACGCGAAGCTGGCTACCCCGTCGGGTATTCAGCGCTGTTGGCTGACCCCGACGGGCATACGCTTGAGTTGTCGTATGGGCAAGAAATCGCGTTGGCAGTTGCCGACGCCGCGTAAGGGCAAGGAAGATGACTCATAGATGGTCGCCCCTAGCTTGTAGGGGGGTGCCATCCAGCTAACACCCATCGTCGCCGAGTGCGGATAATACTCTCGTTATTCAGCTTGAGAGCTACAACAGTCGCTCGACCACACGAAGTGATACCGAGAATCTCTACTCCATTCTCATTCCAACGAAAATGCTCGCTCCTGATTTGCTGACGGGGGTCAAATAAGGCAACGACTTCTCCTGTCTCGGGATCAGGAAATTGCGTTTGGATTCCCTTATCGCCATTGCAGAGAGGGCATGCGAGCCAAAGATTTTCTTCATCAGACTGGCCGCCAGCAGCAAGGGGAAGAATGTGCTCGAGGTGTATCGGCATGCCCGTAATGAGTTGAGACGTGAGACAGTAGCCACAACGAGGCTGAGCGTCTGCTGTTATTTTTTCGCGTCCGCTATCGGGAATATACGGACGCGCCACGAGAAACTACTCTTGCTGTTGGATAGGAACCTGGTAGCCACGTCGCGCAAGCAGTAACCAGGCGTGCGATTGGCGGACGAGCGAACGCCCATATTCACGCATAAGTTCCTGAAGACGAGCGGCACCGTCAGGCGTTATTTCGCTAGCATTCTGGAGGTCAAGAAGACTGTGTAATTCCTCCTGCTGTTGTTCAGGCAGGGTGCGTTTGCTTGCTTGCCACAGAGCAGCATCATCCAGAGCTGACAGATGGGCGAGAACATCAGCTTCATCGGCAGACACGTCCTCAAGAGGCGGGAGGGTGTGGGCCAAGCTTTCTTGAAGGATGTCGGTCAGTGGCCGCTTGGTAGCCTGGGCCAACTTATTGACGGTCCGGTACAAGTCGTCAGGAAGTTCGAAGGTAATTACTTGAGACGCCATCACACACTCCAAAAAATCACTAACTGTTTATTCTTTTGACAGAGTATAGCACGATGGAACGTATTTGACAGGGAGAGGAGTAGATCTCTTTTCATCGAGAACTCTTCGCGAAGATCTGGTTCCCACACGGAGTATTCAGCGACACGGTAAGGCGGTGGCAGGAAACAACTTACCGCAATAGTGATTGACCGGAGTGGAGAGCCTCTGCACAAGAGCAGGGATGAGAGACGAGACCATTGTGTGCTGGCTTCGGTCTAAGTATCGAAGTCTGGTCGAAGAGCTGGATGAACGCGGGCGAC
>VGTJ01000033.1 GCA_016874775.1 Deltaproteobacteria bacterium | reverse complement strand
TACTCTCGCTTGCGAAACGCCTCTTTGCTGGGGGGTATTCGTGTGAGCAAGTGATGGAAGCGTTGATGCCCGCCTGAGTCACTACCAGTGCACTACTTGGTTTCGCGTGAAACCTTCCAAGTCGTGTGAGGTACAAATATTTCGGATCATCGGGAGCGATCTGCGCGATCAGATTCATTCGTGCTCGCGCCTGGAAAACGAAGGGTCTGCCAGTTCCCGCTGATTTATTTCCTCCCGTATCGCCACATCCGACTGTCAGCGCCACGAGAAAGAACGCAATTCCTGTTATCCATCCACCACAACGTCCCATACCACACCTCTCTATCAGAATACGGTGCTACTCTTGCTAGTCTACGAAAGGTTTTCTCTGAGGGAGAATCCTCTGTCCCTTGTTGATCTTGTTCCTATTGTCGCAAATCTTTCTGCCACGTGACCGTGTAACGAATTTCGTTCGAGGTTAAATTCTGCCCCGCGTCACTACGACCAGAGGCGGTCATCTTGACGATCATCGTATAGGGGAGCTGAGGAAGGGTCTGCCGATTTTGCCGTAAGAACAACACCAAGCTCGCAGGGACTATTTGCGCTTCAGGCAAGCCGATGTACACATTGGTCGGTCCAAACGGGCTCGGGGGTGCATTCTGGGCGTTGCTTGCCGGATTTATGCGAATGCCAACAGAGGAAGAATGGGCAGGAAGTCCAATACGAGAGCCGGGGATTTCGTACTCAAAATCAAGGCGATTGACGAGGAGTGCTTGATTGACAAGGTTGTTTTCCAGCCAGAGATAGGCACGGCAGAAGAACACATCCGCCGGATAGCCGGAATCGACTAAAGCACTGTCGAGAGTCAGATTTTGACTTTGGTCGGAGATGGCTTTATTCGCTACAGGAACCTGACATTTATCATCTTGCAGTTCGCCTTGAAAAAACCCTACGGCGCGAAACGCAATACCGTTATCATTATCGCCACTATCACCACAACCAAACACCCCTACCCCTACCACCAGGGCCAGCATCATTATCCGTCCAACCGCTCCCGCACCGCACCTCCTTCCGTCAGCAAGCCGACACCACGTTCTGCTTCTGCACTGTCTTCTGATCGTCTACTCTCCGAAATCGCATGCTACAAATATGCTCCGATCTCCCTCACTGTGAGGTTTTCGAAGCGCGTTTTTCCTAACTCTTCGATACCTACGAACTTAACTTTCCCCGCTGCGACTTTCTTATCGGTTGCCATTCCTGCAACCAAAGTTTCGCTTTTGACTGTTGATGGAATTATCACAGGGAGTCCAGCTTTTTTCAATAGTTGGCAGAGACGTTGGCACAAACCGTCACTACAGAATCCACGTTGCTGGGAAAGTGAGGCTGCGAAGACCATACCAATCGCTACTGCTTCACCATGAAGATATTGCGTATAGCCTGTGGCATTCTCTATTGCGTGGCCAAGCGTATGGCCAAAATTCAAAATTGCACGATAGTCACCTTCGGTTTCATCCTCTTCGACCACCCGTGCTTTCAACTGACAACACGTTGTGATGACTTCCGAGAGTAACGCCGAATCGAGACGTAACAAACTGTCTAAGCGTTGTTCCAGTAAAGCAAACAAACCGGGACTGAGAATAACGCCATATTTGATCACTTCAGCCAGGCCAGCACGAAACTCACGCTCAGGAAGTGTCTGTAACGTACTGACATCGATGATAACGAGCCGCGGCTGATAGAACGCGCCAATAAGGTTCTTGCCAGCTGGATGATCGACGGCTGTTTTTCCTCCTACGCTTGCGTCAACCTGAGCAAGAAGGGTAGTCGGAATTTGTACGAACGGAACTCCGCGTTGAAAAGTTGCTGCGGCGAATCCCGTTAGATCTCCTACGACACCACCACCGAGAGCGATGAGTGGTGAGCTCCGTTCTATCCCCCCTGCGATGAGTTTATCGTAAACGAATGACAACCATGTCAGGTTTTTATGCTCCTCACCTGCAGGAATCTCGATAACAACTGGTGAAAACTCAGCTTGTACGAGCGCATCAGTCAGCGTCTTCTGGTACAGTGGACCGACAACGGAGTCTGTTACGATAGCAACAGAACCAGGGCGCAATCCGTGCTTGCGAAGGAAACAGCCCGCGTTAGCAAGCAGATCTGTTCCAATCAGGATTGGATATGAACGTGGACCAAGATTTACTGTCACTGTTTTCATGCTGGTTACTTACTGTGTTGCTTTTACCAGAGAGACAATCTTTTCTACCACGCGATCAATATCGAGTTCTGACGTATCGATAGTCACATCTGCCCTCGCATATGCTTCAGCACGGGTCGTAAGCAGCGACCGGATCTTTTCTAGCGGATTCTCTCCCTGGAGAAGTGGGCGATCAGCATTCCCCTGCACGCGTGCGAGAATCACTTCTGGGGTGGCAGTCAGACAAATGAGAATCCCGTTTTCCTTTAACCGCTCGGCATTCTCTTCGTTGACTATCGCTCCGCCTCCAGTTGCAATGACCACTTCTTGCTTGCGGCAGACCTGTTCAATCGCAGCTTTCTCTAGAGTGCGAAAATGTGCTTCTCCATGCTCGGCAAAGATGTTGGGGATGGACGTCTTGGTCTCCTTTTCAATGAGGGTGTCAGTATCGAAAAACTGACGCCCCAAATGGGCCGCGACTCTCCTTCCCACCGCACTTTTGCCTGTTCCCATAAATCCCGTCAGGACAATGTTCCTGTGACTCCGCACGATGCCTACAATTGTTGTACCTGTTCGAGGTAGCCTTGGTAATTTCGTTTCATCTCGATCAAAGAATCACCACTAAACTTTTCTACCAATGCCTGAGCGACAACGTACGCAACAACACCCTCTGCTATGACCGCCGCCGCGGGAATAGCGCAGACATCCGAACGCTCAATTGTCGCTTCAACCGGCTCTTTACTGACGAGATCAACTGAGTGTAACGGTCGCATCAGCGTTGAGAGTGGTTTAAACGCCACCCGCACGCGCAGCGGCTCACTCGTGCTCATTCCTCCCTCAGTGCCCCCTGAGTTATTGCTGTGACGGACGAATCTTCTCTGTGGCTCAAAGGAAATTTCATCATGAACCTGTGACCCTGGTAATCGCGCTGTGCCAAACCCAAGACCAATTTCTACACCTTTTGCCGCCTGTAGACTCAGTAATGCGTGACCCAGTCGCCCGTCGAGTTTCCTGTCCCAGTGCACGTAACTGCCAAGCCCAGGTGGTAACCCAGTTGCTATCACTTCAACCACTCCACCAAGCGTATCTCCTTGTTTTTTATATTGGTCGATCAGGTTCACTACCTGTTCTTCCGCTGCTGGATCAGCCATTCTCACCGAAGATACTTCAGCTCGGGTAAAAATCTCTTCTGCGGTGAGTCGCTTGTGGTCAGCCACAATACCACCAATTTCGGCAACATACCCCCTCACGTGAATGTCAAATGGACGGAGGAGACACTTTGCCAGCCCACCTACTGCAACGCGGGCAGTCGTCTCGCGTGCACTTGCCCGTTCGAGCACATTTCGTACGTCTTTGTGATTATATTTCTGTACTCCGGCAAGATCAGCATGTCCTGGTCGCGGACGGGTAACTGTTTTCGTGTCATCCCGATCCTCAGCAAATGGTGACATGCGTTTCTCCCAATTTTTCCAATCCTTGTTGTCGATCACGAGAGTAATCGGAGACCCTAAACTTTCTCCCCATCGCACTCCCGAGAGAATCTTGACCTCATCTTTCTCGATCTTCATGCGCCCGCCGCGGCCATAGCCTTGCTGTCGTCGCGCTAAGTCATGATTTATCGTTACAACATCAACCGGTACTCCTGCTGGAACACCTTCAACAATCGCCGTCAAACAGGGACCATGAGATTCGCCGGCGGTAAAGAAACGGAGCATAGTAGTTATCCTTTACTCTTGGTTGCCATACTTTTGGCACACACACTCCGTTTCCTAACATGGGTTCCATCGACATACTAGATTACATCAGCTACGAGAGATGATAGGGGCGGAAGCCGAAGCACCCGCCCCCATAGTCGTCCTGTCTCCTCACACCACCACGTGCCCCACCACCACTGACAGGGACGGTTGGAGGCTCGAAGCTGAAAAGCGTCCGTCCCTCGCTTCCACCACTCCGCCGCGCCGCCTCGTATTAAGCGTTTGCGCCTTCAGCCGCCAAGCCTCCAATCGTCCCTGCTCTTGCACTTCCTTCTTCCGAGCTACCCACAAGCCTAAGAGCCCCATCCACATCCTCCACCACATTCCACATCCACCGCGGGCTCTTAGACTTCTAAGTTCTCTTCTAGACCTCCTTTCTTCTGGAGAAACCTGTTCTTCTTCACTTAACTTAACGCCCTACTGGTGCTGCACTGGTTGATGCTGTGGGTGCAGTTTCCCGTGGGCGGTTTTCCCAAAGCTGTTGCGCAGTCGGCAACCCGGCGGTGCCGGATCCTGCAACAAGTTTTGGGGTGATGAAAACCATCAGCTCGTCTTTATTCTTATTCCTGAGATTCCCGCGGAAGAGCCATCCAAGTCCCGGTGTGTCTCTGAGGTACGGAATCCCCCGTTCTGTCTGTCGCATGCTATCCTGAAAAATGCCGCCAAGAACAAATGTGTCACTGGCGCGAATAAGAACGCTTGAGCTGGTTGTACGAGAAAGAGAGTCTGGGATCACTGGGAATGCATTCCCACTTCCACCAACGCGTACGCTTGGATCCGTTAATTCACTTGACTCTGCTGCGATCTCTAGCAGCACGAAACCATCAGAAGAGATCTGAGGCGTGATTTTCAGGGTGATACCGACATCGAATTCCTGAAAAGCGTTACCTGAGTCACCACCACCACCCGCTCCAGTAACGATGGAGGTTCTTCCCGAGACGACTGGAACACGGACGATCCGTCGAGATTTAATTTCCGCTATCTTGTTATTGAGCGTAACCACTCGCGGCCGAGCAATAACGCGAGCTTTTCCTTGGTTTTCCAGCGCGCTGAGTCGCAGATTCAACGCTTGTGTTCCAGCCAACGACCCAAGAGCAAGATCAAGCACTGACCCCGAACCTGCGGCAGCGCTGGAAGGGAAATCGACCATGAATGGAACTCCACCAGTGCCACTGTTCAGTAATCCATTCACCCCCCCTAGACCGACCGTTCCTGGAAAATTGAGCCCGGTTGGGTTCCCAGTACGTGGGCCTGCGCTGTATTGGTATCCCCATTGAATACCGAGATCACGGTTGAGGTTTTCATTGGTGGTGATGATATACGACTCGATCATAACTTGTGGAGTTTGTACATCGATACGCCGGGTAAGTTCGCGGACCGCGGTAATACGATCAGCAACATCTCGAACAATGACGATATTCGTTGTTGCATCAGCAGCAACCGTTCCACGTGGGGACATAATGGCAACTTGTTGCAGTCTCCCTGGTCCTGCAGTTTGTTGTTGCGGCCCTGCAGTGCCAATGTCCCCTAGACCACTGGTTGTCGCCATTTGTTCGATTTCTCTTGTCAGCATAGCAACGATATCCGTTGCTTTGACGTAGTTAATCTTCACATAGGCTGTTTCAAGCGGAGCAATCTTGCGCTGAGCGTTGAGGGCTAACAAGCGAGCATTCCGTTCGGTCTCAAGGCGTTTCGTCGTAGAGATAGTAATCACGTTGTTGACACGAGTCTTCTCTAGTCCATTCGCCTCGAGTACTACATCTGTACGGCATTTTCAACAAGGGGGACGATCCCTGCCTTTAGGACACGGAGGGAATTCCCTCTTCCCTTCACCTCGAGCATTTTTACAGAACTTGAACCAATATCGAGGGTCAGATAGCTTTTATCCCCGAATGGAAGAAACGAGAGAAGGGACCCAAAAATACTTTTGCTTGCGGACGCCATAGTTATTTGTCAACAATCAATGTATTTCGAATACTTACTATGCAATAAGCAAAGCAATTTGTCAAATGTTAAATTCGGAAAAAACTTCTTTGCCACTTTTTGCTGCGGTCGCACTGCCTTTTTCGACTGTTTCTACTGGTGAATTGACCTACCATGTACCTGAATCTCTCACGCCACGAATAACTCTAGGAGCGTGTGTAATTGTTCCTGTAGGTAGCAGAAAAACAACGGGAATTGTAACTGCTCTCCTGCCCTCAGTCGATACACTCAAAGGAAAAAACATAAAGGATATTCTTGATATAGTTGAAGAAGACATTGTTTTTTCTGAAGACATGATGCGCCTATGGCGATGGAGTGCAAGTTACTACCTCACTTCACTTGGCGAGATGTTGAGTACGATACTCCCTAGCGGATTACGCAGTGAGAGTGATCGAATCGTCAAGCTTACGAAAACAAAGAGAGAGAAAAAATCTCGGGGTGTGACTACGGAAACCATGCCTACTCCAGGTGAAGAGAATCCGGCACTCAGTGAACTCTCCGCTACTGAACAGGAAGTTGTCGCATTCCTTCATACAAAAGTTCGGGTGACGACGAAAATGCTTAAGCGGCATTTTTCGTCCCTTAATGTGAGCAAAGTTCTTCAGCGTCTTGAAGCGAACGGTATTGTCGAAGTTCGCGAGCATTTGCCTCAGCGTCGCCGCTCTCCGCAAGTGGAGATAGTGCAGCATGCTGTTGTTGACGAAGATGCAGACACAGAGACTGCACTCGTTCTGTCTGACGCGCAAACGCGCGCACTAGAAGAGATTCATGCTGCTGTACGTGCGGCACGCTTTCAGACGTTCTTGTTGTATGGCGTAACGGGCAGTGGAAAAACTGAAGTGTATCTCCAAGCTGCGCAGCAAGTCGTTGAGACAGGGAAAAGTGTGCTCCTGCTCGTTCCAGAGATTGCACTGACATCGCAGTTAGTCGAAAGAGTTGAGCAACGTTTTGGTGCGCAGGTAGCAGTGTTGCATAGTGGCCTGGTTGCAAGTGCGCGCTGGGCTGAGTGGAGACGGATTGCACGAGGAGAAGCGCGAGTTGTTGTGGGAGTACGCTCTGCGGTATTTGCGCCAATGCAGCAACTCGGACTTGTCATTGTCGATGAGGAGCATGACGCTGCCTACAAACAGCAAGATGGCGTACGCTATAATGCACGCGACCTCGCTGTGATGCGCGGGCAACTTGTGTCCTGTCCTGTCATTCTCGGATCAGCGACGCCATCGCTTGAGAGTTATGTCAACGGACAAACCGCGCGCTACACAATACTAACCCTACCTGAACGAGTCGAATCGCGTCTGCTGCCGACGATTGATATCGTTGATCTGAAGAAAGAACGGCTACACGAAGGGGGAGATGCCATCTTCTCCCCACTGCTGAGGCAAGCTATCGTCGAGAACTACCAGGCTGGCAAGCAGAGCTTGCTGTTCGTCAACCGTCGTGGGTACGCGAACTACTTGCAGTGTCGAGTGTGTGGAGACGTTGTCTCCTGTAAGCAGTGTAGCGTAACGCTCACCTTTCACCTCAAGGGTCGCATGTTGCGTTGTCATTACTGTGGTTTTGCTCAGCCAGCGTTCGATCAGTGTCCTACCTGTCAAGAATCTTCCCTTACCGGTACGGGATTTGGCACTGAGCAAGTAGAAGAGGCATTACGCCGCTTTCTTCCCGAGGCCAGAACCGCGCGATTAGACCGTGATAGTGTGAGCCGTCGCGGGTCCCTCGGCCGCATCATTAAAGCCTGGCGAGCACATGAGTTCGATGTGCTCATCGGGACACAGATGGTTGCTAAGGGACATGACGTGCCAGGGGTGACACTGGTCGGAGTGTTACGTGCAGACAGTTCTCTTCACTTTCCAGATTTTCGTGCGGCTGAGCGGACCTTTCAAGTGTTGACGCAAGTTGCTGGGCGGGCAGGGCGGGGGAGTGAAAGTGGTCGCGTGATTCTTCAGACCTATCTCCCCCAGCATTATAGTGTTCGACTTGCTGCCCGCCAGGATTTTCTCCACTTTGCGACGCACGAACTCCGCTATCGCAAACAACTTGGATACCCGCCATTTGTCCGCATCGTGTGTATTCGCTGTGAAGGACGAGATGGAGAAAAGGTCAGGGACTCTGTGGAGAAGGTGACTGAGCACCTAGTTGCGAATATGCAAGGAATACAAGGTGACCTCCCTCTTATACTTGGGCCCGCTCCTGCGCCGCTCGAACGTCTGAACGGACGAGAACGTTGGCATGTGTTGATCAAAGGTGGAGATCGCCGCACCTTACACGCTATCGTACGAAAAACCGCTGAAGAATTACGGCAACAAATTCGTGCTGCTGGCGTGCGTCTCGTCGTTGATGTTGATCCGTACGACATGTTATAGGTCGAACATGATCAGAGAAATTCTTCACTATCCTGACCCGCGCCTCAAACAACTTGCCGGACCAGTAGAGAACATCACCGGAAATCTCGTGCAACTGGTCGATGACATGGTACAAACGATGTACGATGCTCCAGGGATTGGCCTTGCTGCGGTGCAGCTTGGTATTCCGCAGCGTATTATCGTGCTTGATGTCAATCACGAAGAACCAGGGAAGGATCTTATCAAGCTTATTAACCCCGTCATCACTGCTCGTGAAGGAGAGGTTATCTGGGAAGAAGGATGTTTGAGCGTTATCGACTACACTGCGGAGGTCAAGCGTTCGGCAAAGGTTGAGGTCAAAGCCTGGACCCCGGATGAGAAAGAAATTGTTCTCCAAGCGGAAGAACTCTTTGCCGTCGCTCTTCAGCATGAACTTGATCACCTTGATGGCAAGTTATTCATTGATCGTATTAGTCGTCTGAAAAAAGAACTCTACGCTAGACGGGTGAACAAGCTGTTGCGTGAAGGGCGACCGCTTGAGCCGTCGCCCAAAAAATCAGCCGCGATCTAACCCCTATGAGGCCAATGAAGAATGAAAAATGAGAAATGACACATGACGAACACAGTGCTTACGTTCCTCCATTCTACATTTTTAATTTTTCATTTTTAATTTTTCATTCGCTATGCGTCTCGTCTTCATGGGTACGCCCGACTTCGCCGTGCCGTCTTTACAAGCGTTGATTGAGAGCGGCGACCCGGTTGTTGGCGTTTTCACTCAGCCTGATCAACCTTCGGGTCGTGGCATGGCTATGCACGCGCCGCCAGTAAAGATATTAGCCGAGTCGCAAGGTCTTCCAGTTTTCCAGCCGACGAAGCTTCGTGTCCCTGGAGTTCTTGAACAACTCCAGGCCTGGCAGCCAGACCTCATTGTTGTTGCCGCCTACGGCAAAATCCTGCCGAACTCGATTCTCGACCTTCCACCTCGCGGATGCATCAACGTCCATGCCTCGCTCCTCCCGAAATACCGAGGGGCGGGCCCTATTCAATGGGCCATCGCACGAGGGGAAACCGAGACCGGCATCACTATCATGCGTATCAGCGAACAGATGGATTCGGGCGATATCTTGCTACAAAAGGTAATTGCGATTACCGCCCATGACACTGGTGGCAGCTTGCATGACAAGCTTGCTCGGCTTGGAGCCGTAGCGCTCACTGAGGCGCTGCAACTCTTGAAGCAAGGACAACTGCCTGCACGTCCACAAAACGAAGCCGGGGTCACCTACGCTCCGCTCATCACGAAAGAAAATGGCCGCATTGACTGGAGCCGCGAGGCGGTGGTTATCGAACGACACATCCGCGCCTTCAATCCGTGGCCATCAGCGTATACGACCGTCAATGGGAAACTGCTAAAAGTTTTTGCTGCTCAAGTCGAACTGCAAGCCCGAAGCACCTCTCTTGCTCCAGGCTCGATTATCGAAGTGACTCCTATCGGTCCTATCATTGCAACAGGCGCCGGCGCGCTGATCCTCACTGAGGTGCAACTCGAGGGTAAGAAACGATTACCGATTCAAGACTTTCTGCGAGGATACCCGCTCTCGCCGGGGCTGATTCTTGGGAATTAACTCACGGAGTTGACGAGTCACTGCTGTATGTGGAAAGACGAGGCGAGAAGGAGGTGCGCTATGCCAGAAAAATACACACTCGACCAAGTGAAAGCACTTGCGCTGAGGTACAAAAACTGGGGTAAATGGGGACAGAATGATCAGATCGGTACGCTCAATTACATCACACCAGAAAAAGTTGTCGAAGCTGCGAAGCTCGTGAAACAAGGAAAAACGATCTCGCTCGCTATTCCGTTCGATGACAAAGGGCCACAAACTGGTTCGTTCGGGCGCTTCAATCCTATTCATTTCATGTTACAAGACGGCTGCGATGTCGTTGCTGGTGCGCAAAACCATCTACCGAACATTCGCTACTCTGACGATGCGGTGACGATGCCATTACAGTGCGCGACCCAATGGGATGCACTGTCGCACATCATGTACGAAGACAAGATGTACAATGGCTATTCTGCGGCTGAAGTGACGAGCAGTGGAGCCAAGAAGAACGGCATCGAAAACGCCACCAACAAGATTATTACTCGTGGTGTTTTACTCGACATTCCCCGTTACAAGAGCAAACAGTGGCTTGATCCAGGTGAAGCCATTTACCCCGCCGATCTCGATGGCGCTGCGGCTATGGGTAAAGTTAGCGTCGGTAAAGGCGACATCGTCATCATCCGCACTGGCCAGATTGGCCAGGTTCGTTCACGTGGGAGTTGGGGAGATTACAGTGGCGGTCCAGCGCCAGGTTTAGGAGTGGCTTGCGCATCGTGGTTATGCGAAAAGCAAGTCGCTGGATATGCGACTGATACCTGGGGGACAGAAGTCATTCCCAACGAGACCCCGGAAATCTTCCAACCTCTACATATGATTCTCATTGTCCATGCGGGCATGTTAGTCGGGGAAATTTTTGACCTTGAGGGAATTGCTGCTGATTGTGCCAAAGATGGTGTGTACGAATTTATGTTTGTTGCTCCCCCGCTTCCTATCACTGGAGCAGTCGGATCGCCCGTCAATCCACAAGCGATCAAGTAATAGCTCGCTCCTCCAGTCTGTAGCGGGGCGTCAACGATACGCCCCGCTTTTTCTCCATCCTTACTTCTTCTTCCTTCGCCACTGTATTGCTCTTTTATTTGGTCTGTTGAAGGGCAGTGGTAGAGAAAAATTCATACTTGAAGAAGAAATTTATGGTACACTAATCCCCGATAACGGTCGTTGGTCTATAGGGGGTTTTTCTGAAACTTGGGGTTCTCGGTGTAGTCGGGGGCATCGAGAAAAACACAGACACTTATTTTCTTGAGTTGGAAAGACACGGATCTCACTTCGAGATCGTAAGGATGTCTTTTCCCATTGTCCCGTCCGAATGAGAGAAGTGTGATGGCGAACTCAACAGCAGACGGTCTTTCGCGAAAAGTTGCGGGAGCAAAAGGAAAATTGTTGAAGAGATCGGAGAACTCTGTCCGCGCAGCAGAAGCATCTCTGGCAGCGATACAGCAAACTGGTTGGACCCCTGAAGCTGAGGCAGCGCTTCTTGATGCTCCATCTCTTGGTCAAATTCAGCCTGAATTCCTCGATCACATCGTCAAGGAAGCTGGAGAACGACGTGACCCAAATCTGTGGCGATTATTAGCTGGGCTCTGTGAAAGACGAAATGAGGATCAGCGCGCAATTCTTTACGCGAATGAAGCCCTGCAGATACAACCCAACGATGTGGCTGCAATGGGCTTGTTAGCACGCCTGTGGGAGAAGAGCCATGCTGACACTGAGGCGGTGAATTGGTATCAGCGTCTTATTGCCATTGAGCCGACGCATGTTGGTGCAAATCGCTTCTTCGCACTCCTCCATTATCATCGTCGTGAATATGAAACGGTCCTTGTCCATCTGACCCGACTCGTCGAAGCAGAACCAAAAGTACATATTCACAGATTGTATGTTTTGCTTGCCAAAGTGAAAAGCGCAGGTATCCACGGATTGGCTCAACCACTCACCGAGGTGCGTCGCTGGCGAAACTTTACACCAGAAGAGGTGCTATTAGCGCACGAATTGTTCGTTCTGGTGGGCACGCAGTGCTTGCAAGCCAAACAACGTGCGCGAGCAAAGCAGTATTTTACCCGCGCATTACAGCTTGTCCCGAGTGTGGAGGTCGAATCCTTGTTGGCGCAAGTGTCAGATCAACCCACACCCTTGACACCTAAAATAAAAGTTTCTGTGACGACTCCTTTTCCTGTGGTGTCGGTCCCGCAAGAGCGCCGACCGATGCCGTCATTGCCGCCCATTGTTCTCAGTGGGCGACACGGGACGGAGAACAAGTATGGGCTATTCACCTCTGGTCTCGGACTGATTACCGCCGCCGCTGTTGTTGCACTTTTCGGACTTTGGAGTTTGCAGTCGAACCCAGAACGACGGATGGTTATCGAGCTTGAGGATGAAGATGAAGCCTTCGCCGAAGAGGTGCAAGAGTCGGTATCTGCAAGGGCAAAAATGATTCCGTCGTCGTCAATTGTGATCGACCCGCAACAGCAAGTAGCAAAGGCTCCTTCGTCTCCTGATTTGCCGCTTTCCACCACTAAAGAGATTCCGGTGCAACAAGGGACACGAAAGGCTGATCTTCCAGCTCCTCCGACAAAGCCAGCAGGGAACCCTCCACCGTCTTCTCCCTCGTTAGCAGCGGAAAAATCTACTGCCCAGCCTGCTCAACCTGCTCAACCTCCCGCGACGGCTGCGGTAGCATCACTAGAGCGAGACTCAATTCCAGTTCCTCCGCTGCCGAGTGTTACTCCTCCTCAGCCGGTAGTGAAAAAGGAAGTCCCTAAGCCAGCGTTACCTGCATCGTCTCCTGAGAAAACAACAGCTACACCTGCAAACAATCTGTTAAACAAAAAGGAAAAGGTGACCGCTGTCACTCCAACCCCACCACCCACGGATACCGTACCAACCCCAATACCTCCGACTCCCGTGGTCCATGAGAAGACTCCTGAGACGAACGCTCCTCTTACAGAAAAGCGTGAGGCTCTCGCGTCGTCGGATAGCGAGAGTGTGGTATCAACAGATACTCCTGATACCACCGTAGAGAAAAGCGAGAGTGTGACGACACCAGCGGAACCACCGACGATAATTCCACTCACCGCAGCAACAAACGCTAGTCCTGCAACTGAGGGAAACTCTGTGGAAGAGCTGGCTGTCGTTACCGGAACGCCAGAGTCGACGACCATTACCACGCTCCCTGCTGACACTGTTCCCGTTCCTAGTCCCGGTGCACTAGAAGTCTCAGCGCCAGCCGCTCCGCCTACGGAAACGGTACTCCCGACGGAATCGACCGGGCCTACAGAATCCATAGGTACAGAAGGACATGCTCCGGCACCTGTGGCCGGTGAAGAGAAAACTATCGCTATTGCAATTACTGAGGCGCCGCTGATCTCTCTTGCTGTCGAGGCGCCGCCCTTGTTTACAGCAGATGCTCCTCTCAAGGAAGAAGAACAGGAAGTGAGAGAAAGTGAGAGCACCTCCACTCGGACTGTCGCAAGCGTATCGGGTGCGATTGCGCGGCTCTCCTCGCAGGTTCCCCAGGCTGCGCAATTCCCTACCCGTGAACGCCTCGTGTCGGTTCCTCCAGAACAATTGCTTCCGACGATGAAAGAGTTAATGAAACGAGAAACTGGAGCTGCCAGTGTAGCAACCCCAGCACGTGGAGTTCTCCGTGCAAGGGTGTCGGGGAAGCGACCTGTCGGAGAGAGAGCCACGAAAATGTACGGACAATATATTGTTGAGGTCCTTCCGGGACCAACCGAGGGAACCAGTCGGGTACGGGCGAAGGCCCTCATGTTCGATTGGCGTACCGGCCAGCCGATGGGAAACGCAGAAGCCCTTGCAGATCGACTGCTAAAGAAAGTAGAAGAGTGAAGGATCGTTTGTCGGTGGCAGTCAACAGCAACCCCCAATAGGTCATTGCGAGGCACTGGTAGCGAAGAAGCAATCTTATTTTCAGGCAGGGATTGCTTCGCGGTGCTCGCAATGACTTTCCGACACTACTGAGTGCAGATTCTTAATGCATCTCAATCCCGCCATCGACATTGATCGCTTGCCCAGTCACATTTGGTGCTGAAGCCAGATACACGGCGAGTTGCCCAATATCTTCTGGCGTCTGCGGACGACCAAGCGGGATCATCCCTTTGATATAGCGATTCCAAGCATCTTCTTTGGATTCATCGGAACGTTTGAATTTCTCGGCCAGATATTCCCACATTTGTGTACGCAAAATGCCAGGACAGATCGCATTCACCCGGATGTTTGTCGCGGAAAGTTCCTTGGCCAGCGAATTCGAGAAACCGACCACGGCAAACTTCGATGAACAGTAATGCGCCAATCCAGCCGAGCCGTTCTTCCCGGCAATCGAGGCGATGTTGATGATGCAACCTTTCCCGTTGGTTTTCATCGCAGGAATTGCCGCCTGGCATGAGAGAAAGACCCCTTTGACGTTCACATCAAACGTCAGATCCCACATTTCCTCGCTCATCTCGGCAATCGCCGCGACGCTGACCACGCCCGCATTACACACCAGGATATCGAGTCTCCCTAAGCGACTCACCGTCTCTTTGATCATGCGCTCATTATCGTCCTTCTTACGCACATCGGCTTGAATCGCCAGCGAGCGACGCCCGAGTTTAGTAATCTCCTCAGCCGTCTTCTGCGCTTCGGTAAAACCACCAATCGCAGCGTTCGTGTATTGCTGCGCTGTGCTGGCAATGTGTTCGAGATCAGAAACAGCCACATCAGCTCCAGCTTGCGCTAGTGCTAAAGCAATACCTCGACCAATCCCCCGTGCACCGCCCGTCACGAGCGCGACCTGTCCATTCAATGTTGTCATAGGACTCTCCTTCTTTATACCGAAATTGCGCTTCAGGAATTCACCACCGCACTGGCACTCCCCACCGTAATCACGGTGCCATCCGCTTTCTGGCACCAGACTTCTAACTGCGCCCGCTGGCGGCTGCCTTCTGAAGCAATCTCCTTAATCACGCCGTGGCTTGAAACCTTCTCGCCGCCCCACAGGACGTTCACGAGGTTGACGTTCATCTTGCCACCACAGTACCAGCCTTCGCCAAAGCGTCGCGTCAGCAATTCAGAAATAAAGCAGATCGACATCATGCCTTGCACGACCACTTCAGGAAAGCCAAGCTTGATCGCTTCCTCACGATCAGTGTGGTAGTTTTTGCCCGGACCAGAAAACGCCATGCACATATCGAGGTCGACTTCTTTCTCAATCGGTGCGAGCGTTTCCAAGGTCTTTCCCTGTCCTACCTCAAAGCGGCGACCTGCAGCTTTCTCGCGACTTTTGTCAACGACGACACCGGTTGTCGCTTCTTCTCTCAGGAAGCTTTGATGCGTCCGGCTCCGTGCACATAGACGACCGTCAGCACTCAGGATCAACACTTCGCAGACAACATACAGACGCCCGCGTTTTTCATAACGATCAGTGACAACCGAGTGCGTGGAAACACGTTCGCCAACTTTGATCGGCGAGAACAATTCCCATTCCTGGCGGGCATGAAGGTTGCCGTAGATATACGGCAGATACCAACGGCGATCGACGTACATCTCGGAATGGCGAATCAGTGCTGGTGCGACTGGCCCACCAAACGGCGATGAACCAACGTACCACGGGTTATGGTCATGAATCGCATCAGCATAGTGCTGCACTAACTGTGGAGAAATCTCGTACTGCCGGGTTCCACTATCCATCCCAACGTAGACATGGTCTTTTGCTGGTGTTGTCATGAGCGGCATCTCCTTGATTGCGATTGGTAATCGCGTTTGCTAAGCAGAGCGTACAATATGCTGCGTCTACATCGGAGTACAGAGGACAGTCAACACGTGCAACTATGAAAGAGGCTCCCTTACCCCGCATGACTACCAGTACCTCATCAAGAGAGATGACCTGTCCTTTTGATCAGCAGCAACTTGCCCACGCGTTTGCACCGTTAATGCAAGGTTCGGGAACACTGCACTTGGACGAGGTTCTTGCGGGGAACATCAATACCATCGTCAAGCTCGCATGGAACAACCAGCGATATGGATTACGGATTCGTACCCAGGAAACGGTATATCGGTATGAGCCAGATCTGGTGAAAGAAGCGTTTGTCTCTCAGCTACTTAGCAATCGTGGCACCGATCCCCAGGATAAGGCGATTGCAGCAGTTTTTGCCGAATTGCGATCAGCACAACGCGGCTTCATCTCTCACTATCCATCCGTTCTTCCTGTGGTGCGCTACTTCGACTGGTCACGCCAACGACTCCCTCATCCTTATTGCATCTATGAATGGGTAGACGGAGCACCCTTATGGGACATTCCCGAGCCCGAACTCTACGCGCAGACCGGCCAGACGCTCGCGCAGATTCACGACGTGAAATTCTCCGCCTTCTACGCAGACTTTCCGTCTGTCGGTGTACAGCCAGTGAGTTGGCCAGAACGATTCTCTGCGGCTCTTGCGAAGGAAGCGCAGGGCGCCAGCAACCGACTCCCAAGTTCACTGGTCGAGCAACTTCAGCAACTCAAACTTCCAGCCGGCAATACCGTTCGTCCATGTTTGGTACACAACGATTTTGCACCGGGAAACATTCTTGTGCGCGACCGACAAGTCGCAGCAGTCATTGATTGGGACAACGCGGTCATTGACGTACCACACCTCGATTTTGTCAAGATGAAATACTGGACCGCCAAGGATACACAAGGGGAACTGACGCATCATCCAGTGTTATTTGCGGCTTTTGTTGACGGCTATGGACCCAGTGGGCGCGAGATGGTTTCTTCTCCCGTGTTTAGACTCTACGAAATCTTATGGTTGCTGCGCGTGTTCAACTTCGAGCGTTCAAAAGAGGAACAAGGATTACCACGTGCGCCAGGGTACCCTGCGGCAGCGATGTATGAGAAGCACCTCCGATCCATACTATATCAGTGAAAAACTCTCAGTGACATCGCGCGTACAGCGCACGCGACAGAAAAGCGTATAGACCAACTCCTAACCATGAATCTTCATCAATCGATATCGCCAAATATAGAAGCCTGAACGTCCGCGTTCGCGCCAGTAATTCTCGACGCGATACAAACCGTCGTAGCGATAGCCCACTTCAGGCGCGTACGGTGAGTGCAGCCGCGCCCCGCGAATGACTCGCACCGGCAACTCCCTTTGATAGCTTGTTGCCAATGCCAGGTTTCCGCGCGTTAACGTTTGAGCGCTCACTTGCCGTTTGCTTTCCGGATCTCTACCACCATGGCCGGTGTAGATAATCTCATCACCATGGTCGTCCCAATCTTCATAGCCACCAGCAAGAACCACAGAATCGGCTCCCTCTCGTCCGCGACCAGAAATGCCTGCGATGCGCGGGCGATGCACTCCCGCACGTGACATCTCTTCACGGGAAGCAAACCAGCTTCCTTCTGGGTATCCTGAGATGTGACCAAATATCTGTTCCACCATAGTCGGTGCTCGTGAAAAGTCACAGGTAATGATACACGAAAGCAATGAAACCCGTTGTCGATCCGTTATTTCTTAACTTTCAGCTTTTACCCTGCCCCTTTCCCTACCAGGAAGTGGGCAATACGAACAACGCGAGTATGGGTGAGGAGAGTATCCAAGGTGTACCTCAATGAACCCTGCTCTTGTGAACGATCCGAAATCAGAGTACCAGCAACGGCGACAACACTGGCAAGCCGAAGCCTCACGTCTCGACCGCCAACACCTCACCTTAGGCAACATCCGCCTCCTTATCTTCCTGAGTGGGGTTGCCGTATGGTGGTTCGCCGTTCGTCCTGGCCTTCTTCCCGGATGGTGGCTCGGCCTGCCGCTTGTCGTGTTTTTTGCGCTGGTATTGTTCCACCAAGGTGTACGCACTAGAGCACGCCTCGCCAAACGTGCAGTCACATTCTATGACCAGGGCGTAGCGCGACTAGAAGATCGCTGGGCAGGAAAAGGACAACAGGGCACCGAGTTCCTCGACGAGCATCATCCATACGCCCAAGATCTCGACCTTTTTGGCAAAGGCTCACTCTTTGAGTTGCTCTGTACTGCACGTACACGTGGGGGTGAAGCCACACTTGCGGCGTGGCTTTGTGCTCCTGCCTCGCTAGACGAAGTTCGTGCTCGACACACAGCGGTGACAGAACTCCGTCCACGACTTGATTTACGAGAAACCGTTGCACTCCTTGGTGAAGATGTCCGTGCCGGTCTTCATCCTGAAGAATTGACTGCCTGGGCACAGGCTCCAGTGTTGTCTTCACTCGCGGTGAAACGCATTCTTGCGTTCGTGCTAGCCGGACTCGTCGTGTTCACTTTACTCGGGCAAGTGGTGTTCGGCTGGGGGCCAGTGTGGTTTCTGGCCGCGTTGTTGCTGAAGTTCGCCTTTGAGATTTCCCTGCGCCCATGGATGCGACAAGCTGGGATAGGTGTCACTCATGCGCTTCGTGACCTGACATTGATCTCGCAACTGCTTGGACATCTCGAAGCAGAACGATTCGTTAGCCCGCGACTCGTCTCGCTCTGTTCAGCGTTGCATACCAGTAACCAGCCTCCATCTCGGCAAATCACCCGCCTACGTCAGCGGATCGCGTTGCTGGAGTCGGCCAAAAACCAGCTCTTTATTCCTATCGCATTCTTGCTGTTGTGGGACACGCAGATCATGCTGGCGATCGAAGCCTGGCGTGTGAAATATGGGCCGGCAATTGCTCGGTGGCTGCATGCCCTCGGCGAGTTTGAAGCGTTCTGCGCTCTGGCAAGTTACGCGTACGAACATCCTCACGATCCATACCCAGACCTCATCGCTCAAGGTCCGCGCCTTGATGCAGAGGAGATGGGCCATCCACTCTTACCGAGAACACAGTGTGTGAGAAATACGCTCAAACTCGGTGATGAGCTGCGGGTTATCCTCATCAGCGGCTCCAATATGTCAGGCAAAAGCACGATGTTACGAACGGTGGGCATCAACATCGTGCTGGCCCTGGCTGGGGCACCGGTCTGTGCGCGACACTTACGACTATCCCCTCTGGCTATTGGTGCCACACTACGAGTGCAAGACTCGCTGCAGTCCGGGAGTTCGCGCTTTTATGCGGAGATCTCACGCTTGCGGCAGCTCATGGATCTAGCCAACGGTCCATTACCATTGCTTTTCCTCCTCGATGAAATTCTGCATGGCACCAACTCGCATGATCGCCGCATTGGCGCCGAGGGATTGATCAAAGGGTTCCTCAACCGTAACGCAATCGGGTTGGTTACCACACATGATCTTGCACTCACGCAGCTCGTCGAGACACTGGCACCGCGAGCCACTAATGTTTGCTTTGAAGATCAACTCGTCGACGGCAAGTTGGTTTTTGATTATCGCATGCGTCCGGGGATTGTCTCCAAAAGCAATGCCTTAGCACTGATGCGTTCGGTTGGATTGGAAGTCTAATTCTCTATTTGGGAACTCACACGTGTTGCAATCGTTCTTCTGCTGAAGACGTAGCGAGTAAGAACAACGCACAACGGAGGGCTGCATTATGAGTGGCCTGCGTTTTCCTCTTGTCTTCCGATCGTTGATGACTCTCACTGTTCTCTTCTGGTCACTAACTACCGGCGTTCGCTTGGTATCAGCGATACCCTTAGTATCGCCACTCGCTCCAGGAGACCATGATCTGACTGTCACTCACGACGGTCGGGAACGATACTATATCGTGCATATCCCGCCACAAGCCGCTGCAAACCACCCACTTCCCGTGGTTCTCGTGTTTCACGGCGGCGGCGGACAAGCGCAGAGCCAAAAGTAATGGGCAGGACTTGACGCGATTGCCAACCGAGAAGGCTTTCTTGTCGTCTATCCCTTCGGAACTAGCCGTTTCCAGCGCCGCTTGCTGACCTGGAATGCTGGAACTTGCTGTGCCTTTGCCCAACGCAATAACATTGATGATGTGGGACTTGTCGTGACCTTACTCAAGGATCTTGCTCAACGCGTCTCGGTCGATCATACCCGCGTCTATGCGACCGGCATGTCCAACGGAGCCATGATGAGTTATCGCCTTGCTGCCGAAATTTCTGAACGTATCGCTGCGATCGCGCCAGTGGCGGGAAGTATGGTGGTCACCTCCTTTGCTCCCAGCCAGCCAATGCCGATCATGCACTTTCATAGTGTCGATGATCCACGCGCACTCTACAGGGGCGGGTTGGGCCCCAGGTTTCCTTTCCTTACACGGGTCATGCACCCGGCAGTTGAAACCTCACTGCAACGGTGGATACGGTACAATGAATGCGCGACCCAGCCACAGGTCGAGCCGACCATACAGGGGGCAGTGCAAGGATTGGATACGACTCATACGGCAACGAAGTTCATCTACGCCTCCTGTCGCGCTGGGGTGGAAATCGTGTTGTGGAAATTAACTGGCGCCGGGCACGTATGGCCAGGAGCTGGACCAAAGTTTCCAGAATGGCTCCTTGGACCGCCATCCCAAGTCATTAGCGCCTCAGAGGAGATGTGGCAGTTTTTTCGCCGCTTCTCACGGCCTGAGGCGCCTCGTCTTTAATGGAAAGTATGAGAACTTTCCACAAGGATCAAGGATTATTATTGTGAGCGCTTCTCTACCGGAAAACAGCAAGCGCAACCCTTTTCACGTGTATGTGGCCTCTGGAGGAGTCATTCTCCTTGTACTCATGGTGCTCAGCGTATGGTGGACGGATTCGCCAGAGGATGACTATGCACGAGTCGAGACTCGTTCTTATACTGCGGGCGACAACCGACAAGAAACTACTAGTGAAATTCCTGACTCTGCAGACGTGCAACAAGATCGTGAATCTCCACCAGCACAGCAGCAGATCACCGCGGCAGCAAAAGACGTCGAGATGCAGTATCGTCGCGGCCAGCAATACCTGCGAGGTGAAGGCGTCTCAGCAAATGCAGAAGAAGCTGCCAAGTGGTTTCGCCGAGCCGCCGAACAAGGTCACGCTGACGCGCAATACGATCTAGCCGTACTGTATGGGAACGGCCAAGGTGTACCTCGGGACTATACTGAGGCGCTGCGCTGGCTCCATAAGGCAGCGGAACAAGACCAGGCGGCGGCAATAAATGAAATTGGTCGTTTCTACGACGAAGGCTGGGGCGTAGCGCAAAATATCGCTGAAGCAATCAAGTGGTATCGTAAGGCCGCCGATCACGGCAATGCGTGGGGTCAGTTCAATTTAGGGCTCTCGTACAGCACCGGCAAAGGCATCCAACAGGACGATGCACAAGCAGCGCAATGGTATCGTAAAGCCGCTGCACAGAACCACGTCTATGCCCAAACCAATCTTGGCCAACTGTATCAAGATGGTCGAGGAGTGACGCAGAACTATGCGCAAGCTGCCCAGTTATACCAGCGTGCCGCCGAAGCAGGAGATGCTATGGCCCAAGCGAACCTCGGAATTATGTACGAAGGCGGACACGGAGTGACACAGGATCTCGCGCAAGCTGCGAGGTGGTATCGTGCCGCCGCCGAGCAAGGCAACCGGATCGCACAGTACAACTTCGGCGTTCTTCTCGAAACCGGCAAAGGCCTGCCGCAAGACCTGGCACAGGCAGCGAAGTGGTATCAAAAGTCCGCAACCCAAGGACATGCCGGAGCACAAAATGCGCTCGGGGATTTCTATGATCGTGGTATGGGCGGCATGCCAAAGGATAGAGCACAAGCCATTGCGTGGTACAGCAAAGCCAGCGCGCAGGGTCGTAAGGATGCGCAAGAAAATCTCAAACGATTAGGTGTCCAAGCAGAGGCGGAAGGATAATACACTCTCATGCTATTTTTCACTATTGGGTATGGTGGACGACAACCGCAACAATTCCTGCACCTCCTCCGTTCACATGGCGTCAAAACCGTTGTGGATGTTCGCTTGCGTCCAGACCGGGCGAGCATGGGTGTGTACTCGCAAGCCAAATCACCGGAGAAAGGCATCCAAGGACTACTTCGGCAAGGCGAGATCGACTACCTTTCCCTAATCGAACTGGGCAATCTATTCCGTGACAACGAACGTTGGCGTGAGCGCTACCGTCTTCTCCTTGAGCGGGTCGGAGATCTGTTGACCGAACGCTTGATCTCCGTCGCACCGCCGTTTTGTTTGCTGTGTGCTGAACAGCAAGTGAGTGATTGTCATCGGCTGATGATTGCCGAATATCTCGTACAACATGGGTGGGAAGGAGAGCATATTGAATAGAATTCTCAGCTTGTACTCCGCAGTCAACAATCCGCATTTCGCAACTTCCTATTCCTCACCCTTCACTCCGCAACACTTCTAACGGTGAACGTTGGGTGACCCCGCGACTCCCGAACATGCCGGTTAACATAGTGACTACCATCACTGTTCCGAGTGCGAACACGAATGAACTGAGCGTTGGCACCAGAGTCACCTCAAACAGATAGTACGTGATTATCCAACTACCAACGAATGCGAGCACTAAGCCAGCTACACCTGCAAACCCGCCAATAAAAAGATACTCGATCGCGAGAATTTGACGAATCTGACTGCGAGAGGCGCCGAGTACACGGAGCAGTGCGCTTTCTCGGCGTCGCTGGGCGCGTGTGGTCAGAACGGCACCAAATAGTACGACCAGGCCGGCAGCGATACTGAAAAATGCCATAAAGCGCACAGCGAAAGAAATTCGTTGCAGTATCGTTTCGATCGTTTGTAGCAGCATGCTAAGGTCAATGGCGGAAATGTTGGAAAACTGCTGAATAACCGTTCGTTGCAGTGCCGCTGACTGTTCCGCTGAGGTTGTCTTTGTCACCAGTGCGTATGTTTGTGGTGCTGACTCCAGCACACCAACTGGAAAGACGACAAAAAAGTTCGTCTGCACTCGCTGCCAGTCTACTTTACGGATGCTGCTAACAACCGTAGTGATCGGAACCCCTTGTACGTCAAAGACGAGTTCGTCACCAATAGTCACTTTTAGTGCTCGGACAACTTCCTCTTCCAACGAGATGGGTACTGGACTTCCGTTCTGTACGTATCCTTGCCACACGCCATTGGTGAGCCTCTCGGTTTCCAGCAAATGGTCACGGTAGGTTGCGCGATACTCCCACTGCAGTGCCCACTCAGCCAAGTCGAGGGCTTTGTCACTACGCAGATCGGCGACATCTCGCCCTTTGACTGATGACAAACGCATGGTGACCAAGGGAATGTCGTGTAACACCGGTAGTGTTAGAGAGCGAACACTTTCACGAATCTTTTCTCGTTGATCATTCTGAATATCAAACAGGACGAGATTTGGCTGGGTAGCATCGTTGGTGCGAATTACCTGCTGAAGGAGCGCTTGTTGCAGCAAGTAGAGCGTCATGAGAAAAAAGGTCCCGGCACCCAGCGCTAAAATAAGCGTCTGTGTCTGATTATGAGGACGATGGAGGTTGGCGAGTCCTTGCCGCCACACATAGGGCCACGAAGACGGGAAATAGCGACGAACAACCAGAATGAGAATCTTCGCAACGAGAGCGAGTAATCCGAACGTCAACGCAAGACCAAGACAAAACCATATCCCATGCGACCACCGTTCAGTATGTACAAGAGCAAAAGCTGCAATACAGAGGAAAATCAGTCCGATGAGAATCAATCGTAGCGGGTCGCGACGTGACGAGGGATGATCGTCGTTCTCGTATGCGCTACGAAGGGCGAGCAACGGTGACACCTGACGGATGGAGAGGAGCGGTAACAGCGCAAATAAGAGGGTTGTCGCAAGGCTGATGAATAACCCTTGCAGTAATGCACTCCAGGAGATGGCAACGTCAATTTTTACTGGCAAGAGATCCTGTAGTAAGGTAGGAATCAGCGTCTGGATACTTGTCCCAAGGAGGATTCCTAAGAACCCTCCAACGAGCCCCATACTCACAGCTTGCAGCAGATAAATGGCAAACGTTTGTTGCGTCTGAACGCCGACACAGTGTAACAACGCAATTGACTGCAACTTCGCTTTCATGTGTACGTGCATGGTGCTCGCGACTCCGATGCCACCAAGCAGAAGCGCGAGGAAGCCAACCAGGCTGAGAAAACGGGAGAGATTGGTCATCACTCTGCCGACCCGCGCTGCGCGTTTTTCGACCGTGTCACTCTCTAGACGTAATGCGTTGAGCTTCGACTCGATCGGCGTGAGTAGTTGCCCGACCTCTGTTTGCGCGGGAAGGCGATAATAGACTTTATAGGTTACCCGACTACCTTTCTGCAGCAGGCCGGTACGTTCCAATACCTCCATGGGAATGTAGACGCGCGGACCAATCAACGAAGCTGCGGCAGCTTCGCCGGGGATTTTTTTCAATCGCCCGACAATGTTGAGTGTCAGATCGCCAATCTTAATCGGATCACCAACCTGTGCATCGAATTGCAGTAACAGACTGTCATCAACTAAAGCGTTCAGCCCATGACGAAATGTTTGTGCTGCCTCTCGTGGGACCGCCTCAAGAAAACCATAGAAAGGAAAATCTCCAGCCAATGCTCGTACGCTGACGAGTCGCGTCGCTTCCGCTTTCGGCAGATACGCCATCGAAGCGCAGTTCACTTCACGAGATTGTTCACCACCAATACTTGAGAAAATTTCTTCCGTCTCGGATGAGAACGACTGGTGACTGCTAATGACGAGATCTGCGCCGAGCAACGACTTCGCTTGTTGATTAACTGCATCTTGCACGTTGACACGAAAAGAGGAGATCGCCACAAACGCGGCAACCCCGAATGTGATCGCCATTGTTGCCAACACCAATCGGGAACGGCTGCCACGGCTATCGCGCCAGGCCATCAATCCGATCCAGGAGAGTGCGGGGCCGTCTTTATACATGGCGAGAAGGAACCCGGAGTGGAGTGGCAGTTGCGGTATCGGAAACAACTGCTCCACCTTTCAGAAGGATGGTTCGTTGCGTGCGCTGGGCGAGTTCCATGTCGTGTGTGACAAGGAGCAGCGTCGTGCCCGATGCTTGATTTAACTCAAACAACAAGTGAATAATCGTTTCACTGGTTTCAGCATCGAGGTTGCCTGTTGGTTCGTCGGCAAAGAGGATGTGAGGCTGACTGATAAACGCCCGCGCCAGAGCCACCCGTTGCTGCTCACCACCAGAGAGTTGCACCGGATAGTGATGAAGCCGGTTCCCTAATCCAACCTTGTGCAGCAGATCTATCGCGCGCGTCTTTGCAGAGGTGTCACCACGAAGCTCCGCAGGGACCATCACGTTTTCAAGTGCAGTTAAAGTGGGGAGCAGTTGAAAGGTCTGGAAGATGAAGCCCAGTGTCGTGTTGCGAAGCATTGCCAATTCTTCTTCGCTCAAGAGGTTGAGCGAGATACCTTGAAGGACAACTGCCCCTGAACTGGGCCGATCCAGCCCAGCACATAGACTGAGCAGGGTCGTCTTGCCACTTCCAGATGGGCCAACGATGGCACATGTTGCACCGGCGTCGAGTGTAAACGATACGTCACGGAGGACCGTGAGTGTGGTGTGGGCGCTATGATACACTTTGCTTAATTGTTGGACATCGAGAATAGGAGATTCCGCCATATGTTCCGTCTCAAGAATGCTCTCTGCCTCACAATGGTGTTGGTGCTCAGCAGTTGGGGATCAGCCTGTCGGGCTGACACACCGCAGTATAGTACGAGAAATAGCGGGCAAGGCAAAGCCATTGTGTTCTTTGGCGATAGTTTGACGGCAGGGTTTGGGTTAGACCCAGCCCAAGCGTTTCCCGCGTTGATCCAGGAAAAAATCAAACAACGAGGATGGGGGTTTCAGGTGGTGAACGCGGGGTTAAGTGGTGAGACGACCGCTGGTGGGGTGCGTAGGATCGAATGGGTATTACAGCGACCGATCGATATCTTTGTATTGGAGTTGGGAGCGAACGACGGCTTGCGTGGTCTTCCTGTTGAACAAGCCAAAGTGAATCTGCAAACGATTATGGATAAAGTACGCGACAAATATCCGTCTGCACGCATTGTGCTTGTAGGCATGCAGATCCCAGCCAACTTAGGCAGAGCCTACGTCTCGCAGTTCCGCGAGGTTTTTCCTGAATTAGCCAAGAAGAACCGGGTTCCGTTGATTCCGTTTTTGCTGGAAGGAGTGGGTGGCATTCCTGCACTCAACCTCCCCGATGGCATTCATCCGGCACCTGCGGGCCACAAGATCGTAGCCGAGAACGTGTGGAAAATACTTGAGCCCGTGTTGGAAGAGGTGCAATAGACGGCAGCATGTTACTCCACCTGAATCTTCAACCCTGGTTTTTGTTCGTCACGTGATGCGCTTTCACGTGTATCCTGCCAGACCACCCTTCCCGGTTCGCGACTCGAAAGCATTTTGCGCACGAAGCTAGGGCATTTGCCATCGCCCATACCAGTAATGCCACCATCTGGGGCACAGATCATTTTCCCAACGGCACTGTACAAGGCGCTGAATTGATCTCCGGCGGCTGGTGGTACGTAGTAGTAGGATCGCCGAGAATAGGTGTAACGAAGAATCTTGGCTGAGGGATTCCGCACCGGTTCTGACTGTAAACGAGTAATCAGCCGTTGCAACCATTTCGGTTGGGTCGGTTGTTGAGCCTGCGTGATTGCCACGAACGGGAAAAGTAGGGCACATCCTGTGAATATGGTAACGATAAGTTTCATAATATTTTTCATCCTTACGTATGGAAACGGTCTCGGTTGCTTATGTACCGAGCCGTCTCTGTTTGTTCTCTAGAATGCAACAGAATGCAAGTCGTGGTAGTGGTTCAGTAGAGGCACCTCCATGTGGGTGCCCTTTTTGCTGCGTGAGTCTTCCACGTTGCAGCTGCGAGTCCCTAGCCTTGCCGCTGAACTTCCACCTGGGGTAGAGTCTGAACAGAAATGTAAGGAGGGGCTTTATGACCGCTGAGGTTATCAAAACAGAAATCAAAGATTACATCGCCACGGTGACCATTGATCGTCCGCCAGTCAACGCGATGAACAAGCAAATGTTTGAAGAGATTCAGGCTGCGTTTGATGCGCTCAATAATCGCGAAGATGTCCGTGCTGCTGTGTTTACTGGTGCGGGCAAATGTTTTTGCGCTGGTGCGGACATGAAAGCGCGCTCAGCTTCCCTGGAAGGTGCACAGCAAGCGCCTCGCCCTGGTGCAATGTGGGCGCACTCGCGGGCCGCACGTGAGGCATTCAATGCCATTCTCGAATGTTCAGTGCCAGTGATCGGTGCGGTCAATGGACCGGCACTCGGTGGTGGGCTCGCTCTGGTTGCGTCGTGTGACATTTTGATCGCTTCAGAGAATGCCGTGATCGGTCTTCCCGAAATCGACGTTGGCTTGCTCGGTGGTGGACGCCACTGTCAACGTTTATTTGGTGTCTACAAAGCCCGTAAGCTGATGTACACCGGCGAACGCGTCGGAGCAGCAGAGTTATATCGCCGCGGGATTGTCGAAAAGGTTGTTGCACCTGAGAAGCTTATGGAGGAGGCCCGTGCGCTCGCAGAGAATATTGCTGCCAAAAGCCCAATTGCTATTCGCTTAGCGAAACATGCAATGAATACTATCGAGTTCATGGACCTGCGAGATGGCTACCGCTTTGAGCAGAATATGACTCATGAACTCACCGGAAGTGAAGACGCAAAAGAAGCCGCACGTGCCTTTGTCGAGAAGCGCAAACCCGTGTTTCGAGGAAGATAAAAGTCTGAGTAAAACCTCAATTCCCAGGTTCAATGTTCAGTCCCAAGGAGACGTGTATGTTCTTGGAACTTACTGCTGAGCAACAGCGTATTATCACGCTCGCCAAAGACCTGGCCACAGAATTTGCCCCACGTGCAGAGCAGCATGATCGTGAGGGGAGTTTCCCTTTTGAGAACATTGCCCGGCTCAAGGAGACTGGCTACACGACAATGACAACTCCGAAAGAGTATGGTGGATGGGGAGCGAGCCCACTTACCTTTATCTTAGCACAAGAACAACTTGTGCAGGGCTGTAGCGCAACCGCATGTGCCATCAACATGCACTGCAACACGGTGGGCTTTTATACACCGTTCATGACGCCAGCACAGAGAGAGCTCTACCTTGGGAACGTTGGCCGCAAACACATGTTGATGAATGGCTATTATACTGAAGGTGGAGGAGCGCGCTCGATTTTGTCTCCGCAAACCAAAGCGCGCAAAGTGCCAGGCGGATATGTGCTCAACGGGCAGAAAGTCTTTTCTACACTTGTTCCAGCGGTTGATTACTTTGGGATTAGTACGTCTCTCGAAGGTTACAGCGGACCAGCTTCTGGTGGTTGCGCGTTTCTCCTGCCGCGCGACACACCTGGACTTGAAGTTGTTGAAACCTGGGATGCTATGGGCATGCGTGCGACCGGTAGTCACACTATTGTGATTCGTGACGTCTTCGCGACTCCCGAGCACTTGATTGGCGAGGAAGGTCACCTCTTCGAGGAATTCAGCCAGGTTTCTTATTGGTACTGTCTGTCGTTCTCAGCGACGTACCTCGGTATTGGTCAAGCCATGTATAGCTACGTGCTCGATTATGCCCGTACACGAAAAGTGCAGAAGGGTGACAGTGGACAACTTGTCGGTCATCTACCGTGGAATCGGTTTGCGATCGGTGAGATGTACAATCGGTTAGAAGCATGTCGCACGATGCTGTACACGATCGCACGGGACATATCTGAGAAACGATCGTATGGTGAGCGTTTGGTACCAATGACCGAGATGTTGCGCACTTTTGTTGCAGAAAACATGCTGGAAGTTGCGAACCTGGCGACGCGCATTGCCGGTGGTCAAGGATATATGAAAGGAAATCCGCTTGAACGTTACTTCCGCGACCTCCGCTCTGCGCCGCTCCACACGCTCAAACGTGATGAAGTGCTAGAGATGTTAGCAGCGATGGAGTTGGGTTTTGTTTAAGCTTTCCTCTTGCTTCTTCCTGCTCCTGTTCTTCTCTTTAGCCTTCAGCTTGTAGCCCAAAGCCTTTTTTACCTCCCTCCTCTAGCCCCACGCTCCCGCTCATCATAAAGTGTCGCCAATTTCACTTCCTGTAAGGAGGACTGTATGAAAATTTACGATAGTAAAACTGCGCCAAATCCGCGCCGGGTGCGTATCTTCGTTGCCGAGAAAGGCATTCAGATTCCCTACGAGGAAGTTGATCTTGTCAAAGCGGTGAATCGTGGCGAAGAATTTCGCAAGAAGAATCCTTCAGGAGGTGTACCGGTTCTCGAATTGGATGATGGCACCTGCATTTCTGAAACGGTGGCGATCTGTCGCTACCTCGAAGAACTGCACGCGAATCCGCCGTTGATGGGTGTTGATGCCAAAGACTGTGCGATTGTAGAAATGTGGCAGCGTCGCATGGAGCTTGAATTGCTGATCCCCATCGCTGATGCATTTCGTCTACGGCACGACTTCTTCAAAGGCAAGGTTCGCCAGCTGCCTGAATATGCTGAGGTACAGAAGCAAAATGCAGAAGATCGCTTGAAACGATTGAATAACGAACTGGCAAATCGCCAATTCATTGCTGGTGATCGTTACACCATTGCTGACATTACTGCCCTGTGTGCGGTTGACTTCGGTCGTGTGTCGAAGATTGGCATTCAACCGGATCAGAGCAATCTTGCGCGCTGGCATGCAGAAGTGTCGGCGCGACCTAGTGCAAAAGCGTGAGACAAGGGACGAGGGGCTAGAGGCTGGGGACGATCGCGTTTTTCAGTTGTATTTATCCTGGTCATTACCCTCACCCGCTCTCGCTACGCTCGATCTTCCCTCTCCCTGGCAGGGAGAGGACTAGGGTGAGGGTCGAATGTTGGGGACTCGGGTAAACGCAATTGTAATTTGCTCTAGGTTCGCTTCTACAAGCCCCAAGTCTCAAGCCTCCAGCCCCACTGAAAGGAACTCCTGGTGCAAGCCGTGCAAAAAAGCCTTGATCCACAACTCCCGCCTCTTGAGCATGCTGCCAGTAGTCGGCGGTGGATGATTCTGAGTCTGGTCCTCTTCACCCAGGTGACGATCTCCATTGTCACGCAAGGCATCCCGACCTTATCGCCTTTCGTGCAAAGCGACCTGTACCTCACTCATGGTGAAGTCGGGCTCTGTAACTCCGCAATTGTCGCAGGGTCGCTGCTTGCTCTCCTGGCTGCAGGATGGGTCGTCGATTTCTATGGTGAGTACATCGCGCTTGTTGGTGGTTCGATTGCCGTTGGGATATTTTGTTTTGTTGTCGCAGCGACTGGACACTTTGTTCCCGCACTCGTCGCTATGCTGGGAGTGGGAATTGGCGCTGCGATGCCAACCCCTGCTGGGACCAAAGCCGTCATGGCATGGTTTCCTGCTCATCAGCGAGGGTTCGCGTTAGGGATTCGTCAAACCGGGATCCCGCTAGGAGGCGCGATTGCTGCCGCAGGTCTGTCCACCGTCGCTGTCAGTTATGGATGGCGAGTCGCGGTCGCTATTGCTGGTGTGATGTGCCTGATTGCGGCAGTCTTCTGTGTCCTGTTCTACGAAAACCCGCCGAATAGTGTCACTCCCGGTGTCACTGGCGCGAAGAAAGACACCCTCGGCTTTCGTGAGATTGTCACCCGCAACATCTTCTTCCTGGGGCTTGCTGGTGCGCTCCTCCCGCTTGGTCAGTTTTGTTTGATTACCTACTTGGCACTGTATCTCAAGGAGACGCAAGGAATTCCTGTCACAACGAGTGCACTATTGCTGGTTGGGGCGCAGATTGCGGGAGCGTTGGGACGTATTCTCTGGGGGCTCTGGAGTGACCGTTGGTGGCAGCGACGACGAAAACCAGCCTTGTTAACCGCCAATGCTCTTGGGGTGGTGGGGACGTTGATTTTAGGTTGGCTCCCGCCAGGTGTTCCCGTCCCGCTGGTTGCTGTTGTCGTGCTGTTTCTTGCGTTCAATGCTATCGGTTGGCATGGGAGCTGGACGGCGTTATTAGCTGAGTTAGCTGGACCAGAGCGGCAGGGACGTACTATCGGTGCGGCAATGACGATCATGTATCCCGGCATTATCGCTTTGCCGCCGTTGTTCGGCATGCTCGTCGATCTGACCCACAATTGGCACCTCGCGTGGACGTTTCAGGCTGTCGTGCTTCTTATCGGGACATTGTTGATTCTTCCAGTGCAAGAAGGACAAGCGACGTGAAACATCACCCTGTAGAAATGGCAGGTTGAAGCGATAAGGAAAAGGAACAAACCATGAGCCAGTCGCAAATTCTCTATGAAATCACTGATCGTGTGGGAGTAATTACTCTCAATCGCCCTGACGTCATGAATGCCTTTGGTGGAACAATGCGAGAGGACTTGCTCAATCTCCTGCAACAAGCAGAAGCTGACAAGAGTGTACGTTGCGTTGTCATCACGGGTGCAGGCAAAGCCTTCTGCGCGGGTGGAGACATCGCCAGCATGGCTGAAATGCAAGCGAAGAATGATGGTTCCGCCATTCCACAACGTATGAAGATTGGTGCACAGGTAGTGAATCTTATTCGAGCGATGGCGAAGCCAGTCATTGCTGCGGTCAATGGCGTTGCGGCAGGAGCGGGAATCAACCTCGCGCTTGCGTGTGATATGCGTCTTGCTGCCGAGAGTGCACGGTTTTCTGAAAGCTTCGTAAAGATCGCCCTTGTGCCGGATTGGGGCGGAACCTATCTGCTCACGCAGTTAGTGGGAACAGCAAAAGCAATGGAGTTGATGATGACCGGAGACCGTATCGATGCCACGGAAGCAATGCGTATCGGAATTCTGAACCGTGTCATTCCCGATAGCGCATTTCGTGAAGAGGTCATGACATTCGCTCGGCAACTTGCCAGTGGCCCAGCCAACACCTTGGCCCATATCAAGCGCGCAACTTATATTGGTGCTACTGAGACGTTAGCAGATTCCCTGAAATATGAAGAACAGGCGCAAGAGGCACTATTCCTGGCTGATGATGCGCGAGAAGGAATGCGCGCCTTTCTGGAAAAACGAACGGCGAAATTTTCTTGATGTGTAGCGTGCGTACTGCGAGAAGAAAATGAAAATCGGCTATCTCCTTGATACCCACGGTGGTCCCTACAACATGCCCATGCCCACTAGTGACCAGGTGACCACGTTCATTGATCATCTGTGGCGCGAAGCCGAAGTCGCAGAACAGGCTGGCTTTGACGCGCTGCTCATTCCCGAGCGACATACCCGTACCGAATGCATGTTTCCTGCGCCGTTATTGTTAATGGCAGGAGTCGCCGCTCGGACTACGCGGATTCGTCTCGGCACCTATATCCTGATCCTGCCCTTGTATGATCCTGTCCATGTTGCTGAACAAATGGCGATGATTGACTTGATGTCGAAAGGACGACTGATTTGCGGCCTAGCCTCTGGCTATCATCCCGATTATCACAATGCGTTCTCTATTCCCATGAAAGGTGGGCGACGGCGATTTGAAGAAGGGCTGGAAGTGATGATGCGTGCGTGGACGCAAGAGAGTTTTTCCTTCCACGGGCAGGTGTTCAATTACGACAACGTGCGCATCACGCCAAAGCCGCTGCAGCAGCCTCATCCTGAATTATGGCTTGGCGGCATGTTCCCCTACACCATTCAGCGTGCTGGTCGTAGCGGCGATGCCTGGTGTAGCGATCCATTTCCATTGCAAAAAGAAACCTGGAAAGCGCAGGTTACTATGTACCGCGAAGCTGCAGCTAAAGCTGGGAGGAAGTCACAAGTGGTCCTGATGCGTGATGGCTGGGTGGCACCGACCCGTGCTGAGGCAGAGCGTATCTTTGGTGACATCTACGTCCAAGAACTACTCTTTTATCATCGCTACGGCATTCTCACCCATCATCCCGATTTCCGTTCCGAGGCTGATTTCACTATCTCGAATAGCTTCCGCCATGCAGTTGCAGGTTCACCGCAAGAGTGTATCGATCAACTCGGAATGTACGAGAAAGAGTATGATGTCGATTATGTGGTGATGCGCTTCCGTCTGCCTGGCGGGCCAGAGCGCGAGCGGGTGCTGGATTGTCTCAAGTTGTTTGGGGAGAAGGTGTTGCCACGGATCTGAACAACTCGGCTTGCGGCTGGTGTTTATGGAGTGTTATAGCGAGTGTAGAGGTCGTATTTATGAAGACAAAATCCCTGGGGCGTTACATCGTCATTGACCCAAAGATCTGCCACGGAAAACCTACCTTCCGCGGAACCCGTATTATGGTCTGGCAGGTGCTAGAGATGATTGCTGAAGGTATGTCTTGGAAAACAATTATCGAACAATGCCATGGAAGTATTACCAAGGAAGCGATCTCTGAAGCGGTGTCTTTGGCACAGGAAGCTTTTGTTAAACAAGCACGTGAGTATGCTGGAGAGCAAGCAAACTCTTGAATATTCTGGATGAAAACGTCCTTGAAGATCAACGTCAATTACTCCGGCAATGGCGTGTCCCAGTTCGCCAAATCGGCCAAGACATTGGACGGAAGGGAATGCAAGATGAAAATATCATTCCCTTTCTACTGACTCTTCGCCGTCCAACGTTCTTTACGTCAGACTTTGATTTTTATGATCGCCGCCTGTGTCATGCACAGTACTGTCTGGTTTGTATTGAAAGTAGACAATCTCGAACCGCTACGTTCGTACGTCGTTTCTTGCGGCATTCCGCATTTGATACTGCGGCAAAACGAATGGGCAAAGTTATTCGCCTCTCCTCTGTGCAGCTCGTTGTACAGGAGTTGCACAGAGGAGGACAAATCGTTTTCGATTGGGAAGATTGAGGGTGACGGGATCCGTTCTTAGCGTAGCGAATGTCCCTACACAGGAAGTATGCTAGCAAGGGTCACATGCTCACTCTCGTTACACTTGTTTCACCAAGTACTCAAACGCTACCAGGGCAGCTTTTGCCCCTTCACCAGCCGCGATAACAATCTGTTTATCATGTCCGTCGGTGGCATCGCCAGCAGCAAAGATCCCACGCACGCCTGTCGCACCGTGACGATCGACTTTGATTTCCCCACGCTCGTTGGTCTCGACCAGGTCGAGGACGAAGTCGGTATTGGGAAACAAACCAATTTCGATAAACACGCCGTCAACATCGAGTCGACGGATCTCGCCAGTCTCTGTCCGTTTAATCGTGAGTCCCGTCACGCGGTCGCTGCCGTGAATCTCCACCGGTTGATAGCCCGCAAGCGCCTCGACGCGTTTCGCAGCACGTACTTTATCTTGCAGAATCTCGTCGCCGTTCCATTCACCGCGTGAGAGCAGAAATACCTGTTTGGCAATCCCGTCCATTTCTATTGTCGCCTCTAACCCAGAATTCCCACCACCGATAATGGCGATACGCGTATTCTTGAATAGCGGGCCATCACAGGTTGAGCAGTAGACCACGCCCTTGCCCGCGAGTTCTTTTTCGCCGGGAATGTTCAGTTTGCGTTTCTGCGCACCGGTAGTGATGATCACCGTCTTTGCCCGGATGTCATTACCAGAGGCGGTCTTGATAAGTTTGACTCGCCCGTCGACTTGGAGCCCAGTCACCTTTTCGCCGATACGGTTCTCAATACCGTACTGCGTCACATGATCGAAAAACTTCTGCACGAGGTCTGGGCCGGTCACAAGTTGAAATCCCGGATAATTTGCCACTTCATAGGTGGTTCCAAGTTGACCACCAAGATCAAAAGCAACCAGAACTGTTGAAAGATTCTTACGTACTGCATAAATGGCAGCCGAGAGTCCTGCTGGTCCGGCGCCAATCACTGCAACATCATAGACCGTGGCCAACTTCGCACGAGCTGGTAACCCGAGACGTTGATCCAACTCTCCGGTGGCATTGAGATTCGCCAGGTCATCATAGCCACCGATCGACTGGCCATCGAGAAAGAGTTGCGGAACTGTGCGTCGACCCGAGCGAGCAACCATTTCCTGTTGTAGCGTCTCATCTTCGGTAACATCGATGGCATTGTACGAAAGACCCTTCGAGTGCAGCAGTGCCTTCGCTTTCGCGCAATACGGGCACCATTGCTTGGTGTAGATTTCGATCGTGGCCATTGCGCACCCCCATTTTCGAGTGTTTCGTCGTTCGATGCCGCAAGGGAGAAGAAGGATACATCGGTCCTTATTCCTTCAGCGTATAAAATTCTCGCTTCTCGTAGGGAAAATCCTCCAACTGAAAATCAGTGTGCATATAGGGCAATCGCGGGTTCAAATAATAGGCACGAATCTCAGCAATCAAGCCCTCACGAAACACGTACCACTCTGAGCCACGCACGAGTTGTGGCTTTTGTTGTCCAGCCGGTGTCCAGCGCATGGTCCACTCGATGACCGCTTCATTACCTTGCACGAGCGCATGATCCACCAGCCACTCACCTTGCACGCGTGGTTGCATCTTTACCCAATAGGTCGCTAACGCTTCGGCTCCACGTATCGGTTTGTGATGCGTGAAGTAATGCACGACATCGTTGGTAAAAGTTGACTTGATGAGTTCCGCGTCGGCGGTGTTACAGCCGTGGTAGTAGCGTTTGATAGTTTCGATGTGAGGGTGGTCTTGGGGCATGGGACGTTTCTCCTCTGTAAGTTAACGAAGCGCTGTATTCATTACGAAAGCTTTGACCATAACTCCTGACTGCGAAAGTTCGGCAGCTTGTGCATCGAATTTCTCTCGTATTTTTCCCACATCCAGCTTCGGAGCTTTCTTCTGTCGGGAATCACTAGTAGTCCACTGTCGACAATTAAACCAGCCAACCAGGTATAATCCGTGCTGGCAACGCGCTTCGTGCAAGTAACGGTCAATAAGTTGTGTTTTCATCGCCTCGTTTAGTTCATCGTGCCAACAACCTTTTACTTCGATAACGACAGAAATCTGATCGTACTCTTCTCCATTCGGTTTCTTGCTAACAGCATCAGCTTGAATATCAACACGCTCGCCAGGTATTCCACCTTTTTTCCGCCGGATTTCTACCTCACGATTGACGATTATGCCCTTTTGCTTGAGATCTAAATCAAGATGGTTTTTTACATACTTGGAAAACGAGTTTTCATCTTTTGGTTTCCAGTGCTTATCTTCAATTTGATCCCATAAAAACTCGACTTGTGGCGTTTCCCCTTGTAGTCTTTGTTCTAACCGTTGTAATGACTCCGACAAGACTGCAAGCAACTGCTCGCCACTTTGGACGAGCCGTCCTTGCTGATTCCTTGCAATCGCCAGAATGTCGCTTGGTTTAGGTGGAATCCAGGTGCGTTGGCGAGTAACATGCTGAGCTTCTAGTAAAGTCCACTTCAACCAGTCGAGCTGAGGCAGCTCCCGGGCAATCGTCTGGATTGCTTGACCTGCGGCTAAGGTTCCACGGTCTTTGAGATGTAAGAGAACAGAATCTCGAAAACGGGAAACCTCGTCTCGTGCACTCACCCAACCTCCATCCTCACGTTGAGGATCATCCGCATGCGGATATTGACGGCTGAGCCAGACGTAGAAATCCGCAAGTTGATCTTCTGCCATTTGAGTAATGGGGATGACTTTCTCTCTGAAGTCATACACCGCTGTTGCGACGACCTCTCGACCAAATTCGGTATCCTTTTGCAAGGCTGGCCACACAATTGACCATCCGGCATCGTCTGCATGAGTCAAAAGTGCACTTGCTGTGATAATCGCCTTGATCTTCTTTCCCTGATCCGATGCGGTATGAGAAGAAATAAGATTAGCGGCAAGGATTTTTGCTTCCTCAACGTAATGATCGAGCAGGCTACAGAGTAAATACCCAAGAGCCTTAGGTTTTAGTTGTTCATCTTGTGATTTTTTCAGCACTGCCCTGGTAAGACGGTCATCCCAACAACACTCAACTTCCCGGAGAATGGAAATCTGCCCCTGTGGTTCTTTATTTTCTTTATCTATCAGTGCCAGTAAAGTTTCGATGATCTGACTAGGTGCGTGGTTGTACGCATGCTTCAACAATTCTCGATGAATCTTTTTCTGCTCAATCCCACTCGATAAAGGATACGCGAGTATCGTTGGTGCCCATTTTTGCCAAACTTCAGTTGTGAGAGTCCTGAGCCAATCCGGCTCTTCTTGTTGCAATAATCGGAGGGCTTTGTAGCCAGCAAACGTAGGGCGATGGAAACTATTTGATTCCAACCATCTGTGAATTTCTGGTTTTTGCTCTGCGACATATTTCTTGGCTGCTTCAAGTATCCTTTGTTTGGTGAGAGAATCGGCGCTCGCCCAACCCGGAAGTATGGTTAGATCTGGCTCAAGGTCACCGTGAGAGCGAGAGCCATTCGATCTGAGGGCCATCTCCATATTGAGCTGCCACCAAGCCTCTAAGTTCCCTTGTTCAAACGCGTTGAGCAAAGTACCAATCCGTTGAGTAGGAGGAGGGTCAAGAAGAGGTTTCTTTTGTGTTCGGTTCTCCCACCGTTGCTTCTCTAAATATGCAGCCTTCATCTTCTCCGCTGCTGGCGATCCTAATTCGACTGGCTTAAGGAACCATGCGAAAACCTCTGCGAGAATTGGAATCTCCTGGCAAGCTGTAAGAATCGCGTTGCTTTGGCTCCTGTCGCTCCAGTTGAAACATCTCTCTATTGTTTGAGCCCATGCTTGCTGTATCTTTTCCGAGGGAGTGGACTGGAGACATTCAATCATCCAGGGAATATCTGTCTCTAAAACCAAGTGTGAGTTGCCATAAAAGAGAACATCTACTTCCTTGCCTGTTTCACACAGCATTTCCAGAATTGTTGCCAGGAGTTGCCGTCGTCTTGTTTTATTACCCTGTAATGTTTTTTCAGACTGAAGATCTGGTCGATGACAAAAAATTCCCTCATGCTCTTCCAATCGTAGCAGTGCTACTCTTACAAACGCTCCTATAACCTCTGGTACGTCAAGATGTTCCCACGCTTGCAGCATTAGAGCGTCGGAGAGACTTCGGAAAGAATCTGCGATTCGTAGCTCCGATTGTTTCCGTTCAATCCACTGCAGCCCTGCTGGAAGATCAACCTGCTGTAAATGAGGTGCCAAGTTATTCAAAAGGAAACTTTGGTAAGCCCCATAAAGATTCTCTCGCTTGGGAAGAGTAAGAGTAGTGAATAATTCTTCTGCTGTGAGGTGGTTCGGCCAAACGGCACTGAGGCTGCAGCCTTTTAAATAGAAACTCACTCGATGGCAAGTGCTAGGCGGCGAGGGGAAGCGCATACACCTGACGTTCCACCGGGAAGGACCGGCGTTTTTGCAGCCAAGCAAAGACTAAATTGACTAATTCCTCTATACTCTGACAGCGATGACAGCGGGTAA
>VGTJ01000032.1 GCA_016874775.1 Deltaproteobacteria bacterium | reverse complement strand
GATCCGGTACATATTCCCCGGGACCAGACATGGCAACGCTCTCCTGGGCCAGCTATTACTAGCTTGAAATTTACGGCCTTTGCCCAGTCTTGTCATGCTCGTTCTCCACTAATGATGCTAAAGACTCCTTTTTCATCTCTTTTATCTTCCTTTCGGCAGTCCGAGTACCCGCTCGCCAACAATGCCGCGTTGGATCTCATTGGTACCAGCAGCGATCGTTCCTGCGCGCGCGCCGAGCATGCGGTACGACCAGCGTGCGTGATCGACGGCAAAGGGAGAACCTTTCTCAAGGATCGAATATGGTCCCAACAATTCCATGGCAAAGTTACAGATCCGCAGGTTCAACTCAGTGGTTACCACTTTAGAATAGGACCCCTCTGGTCCTGGGGGCATACCTTTGAGCTGACGCGTTAAGCGACGGAGGTCGTTATACTTGATCGCCTCAGCTTCAATAGCGAACTGGGCCAATTGTTGACGAACGGAGGTGTCTTCCACCGCAAGTTTGCCATTGATCTCCATGCGCTTGGCAAGGTCACAGAGTTGACTCAGGGTCTTTTCAAATCGATAAAAGCTGCCTGTCGCAACCCGCTCAAACATCAACGTCGTAACCGCCACCATCCAGCCACGATTAAGGTCACCAACCAGATTCTTCTTCGGCACTCGCACATCTTCAAAGAACACTTCGTTGAACTCGGCATCACCATTGATCTGTACGAGCGGACGCACGGTAATGCCTGGTGAGTGCATATCCACCAGCAAATAACTGATCCCTTGATGCTTCGGCGCATTCGGATCAGTGCGCACCAAGAGAAAAATCCAATCTGAATGCTGCGCCCAACTAGTCCACACCTTTTGACCGTTGACGACGAAGTGGTCTCCATCTTCAACCGCTCGCGTCTGCAAAGATGCCAGGTCCGAGCCTGATCCTGGTTCAGAATATCCCTGACACCAAAGTTCCTCGGCTGGCAGAATCTTCGGTAGAAAGCGTTGTCGCTGTTCCTCACTTCCGACGTGAATGAGCGTCGGCCCCAGAAGATTCACACCACTCATATTGACGCCGCTCGACAATCCCATTTGCGCCAGTTCTTCGTTGAAGATGGCTTGTTCGATCACCGATGCCCCGCGGCCACCGTACTCCTTCGGCCACCAAATACCGATCCAGCCACCTTCATGCAGTTTCTTATGCCAGGCTTTCTGCCGTTCCCAGCGCGCATCCGGAGCGAGGTCCTCGTCTTTTCCAGCGCGAATATCCTCAGGGGCATTGGCCTCAAGCCATAAGCGTACATGCTGACGAAACTTTTCTTCTTCGGGAGAATAGCTAAAGTCCATCGGTCCTCCGTCTCGCGTCTCGCACTTCAGGTTCAGGTCAAGAAATACTTACCGCTCGCTGTAAAAAGGTTTACACTAAAGCCCAGATAGCCGCCAAGGGCCTAATCTCCCTTTACAGCGAGAAACGAATGAATGCGAAACCAACAGACCGTCCCCAAGAACTATTGAATCCACCAGCTCCATTTCTCGTCGATTCTCTCCACCAACTCCCTCGCGGAAAAGCGTTAGATGTCGCTGCTGGCCGCGGTCGCAACGCACTCTATCTCGCCCAACACGGTTTTTCAGTTCATGCGCTCGACCGTGATCCGGCTGCATTACAAACGTTGCAGACCCTTACCGGAGAGCAGAATATACAGAATGTGACGACCGAGGTCGTTGATCTTGAGAGCGGACCAGTCAGTGAAAGCGTCTTTCCCGCAAGTACATACGACGTGGTGCTGGTCTTTCTCTATCTTTTTCGTTCGCTGTTCCCTGCGCTACTAAGGACTTTGAAGCCGGGTGGCATGATCGTGTACGAGACGTTTCTGGTGGAAAATCATCTTCGGTATCATCATCCACGGCATCGGGAATTTTGTTTTGCCGCAGGAGAGTTGCGAACTCTTGTCAGCGAGCTACACATTCTGCATTACGACGAAGGCGAACGTCCACGACCGGACGGTCAGCCTGGAACATTTACCGTGCGTTTGTTAGCACAGAAAAAAACACCATAAGATTGAGCTACAAACGCAAAAGACCTAGATTGTGTTTGAATACATTAAGGAAGGCGTATGGCTCACCTCAGCACGATTCCAGAACCGCGAGAACCTATCAAACTTAATGTTCGGGGGCTTATGGTCACTGATGAACAATTCGAGCTTCTCTGTCGAGAAAATCCAGAGCTTCGCCTTGAACTGACCACGCAAAAGGAGTTGATCATCATGCCTCCGACAGGATTCAGAACCGGTCGCCGCAATAGTCGGCTCGGTCGTCATATCGACCTCTGGGCAGAAGCAGAGGGAACTGGTGTTGTCTGCGACTCTTCTACTCTCTTTACCTTGCCAAACGGAGCAAAACGTTCACCTGACGTTTCGTGGATCAGGAAAGAGAGGCTTGCAACGTTGAGCGAGGAAGAACAAGAAGGCGTACTCCCACTCTGCCCAGATTTTGTCCTGGAATTGCGCTCGCCAACCGATCGCCTTGCAGACCTGCAAGAAAAAATGCAGGAATACATTGCAAATGGAGCACGGCTTGGTTGGCTCATCGACCCCTATGAAAAACGCGTGCACCTTTATCGTCCTGGACAACTCGTCGAAGTCCTCGACGACCCAGCGGTACTGAACGGAGATCCAATCCTACCGGGATTCGTCTTATCTGTACGCGAATTATGGTAAAGAAGGAGATAGGGTACTTAGGTCAGGTGCTCTTTTTATCCGTATGCCCAAACCCACCAGTGCGAGATGTCGCATCAAGCTGATCGACTTCTTGCCATTGCACACGCGTAACAGGCGCAATTACTAGTTGCGCAATACGATCTCCCCGCTGAATACGTACGGGTTGATCACCGAGGTTGATGAGTAATACTTTCACCTCGTCTCGATAGTCCGCATCGATTGTCCCTGGCGCATTAAGAATGGTGAGGCCTGATCGTAAGGCGAGACCGCTCCGTGGTCGCACTTGCGCTTCGTAACCTTGGGGAATGGCTAAAGCAAATCCGCTAGGGATGAGTGCTCGGCCAAGTGGTGGAATGATCAGCTCGCTTTCAAGGTCAGCATAAATATCCATCCCAGCCGAATCGGGTGTCATGTAACGTGGTAAGGGGACTTCCTCTCCACTCACCTCGCGTACACGTGTAATGGCAATACGGAGTTCGGTAGGCAAAGGGTTATGCCTCAATCAGCGCTTGATAATCCGTCTGCTGAGGAATCTCACCAAGAAGTGTGAGCGCACGCGGGGCCTCGGCGAGGCAACGCTTGGCGAGTGCATGAACATCATCACGCGTGACTCGCTCAACATCCGCGGCAACTTCGTCAATGGGAATATCGCGACGGAAGTAAATCTCACAACGAGCGAGGCGATTCATGCGCGACTCGCTCGTCTCTAGTCCTAACAGCAGTCCACCTTTGGCGTGGCCTTTGGCACGCCGCAGTTCGTCAACAGAAATGCCCTCTCTCGCCACATCGCGCAGAATGCTGCAGGAAAGCTCAATAACCTCTGCTATCGATTCGGCACTGGTCGCAGCGTAAATACCAAGATACCCGGAGTCACGGTAACTAGAGAGAAATGAAGTGACATCGTATACCAAGCCACGACGTTCGCGAATCTCTTGGAACAAGCGCGAACTCATCCCACCGCCAAGGGCAGTGTGTAACAAATAGGCGGCATACCAGTCTGCATCATGCACTGACACACAAGGGACACCTAAACACAGATGCGTCTGTTCAAGATCGCGCGGATGGCGAAACACCCCAGCGTATGAGAGGGGAGGAATCTCTTTTATCGCTATCGCCTTCCCTTGCAGTTGTTGGAGCGCTGGACCAATCAGATCTTCAAGTTGCGCATGTGGCGCACTGCCAGCCATCGCAACAAAGATTCGATCCGGACGATAGCGTTGATCAAGATAGCGTAAGAAGTCAGGGCGGCGAAACCGTGAAACCGCTGCGGTCGTACCAGAGATAGGCAATCCCAGTGGGTGCCCCCGCCAAAAATCGAGATGAAATAGGTCGTGAATCAAGTCATCCGGAGTGTCTTCGATTTGCGCGATCTCTTGGCAGATCACCGAACGTTCACGTTCGATTTCTTCTTCAGCAAACTGCGAGTGAAGAAAAACGTCAGTCAGCAAATCAAGGGCGAGCGGGAGGTGTTCCGCCAGCACTTTCGCGTAATAACACGTGTATTCTTTGGAGGTAAAGGCATCGAGCACCCCGCCGACCGCATCCATTTCCTCGGCGATATCAGCGGCAGACCGTCGTTCGGTGCCTTTGAAGAACAGGTGTTCAAGAAAATGGGCTATGCCATTTTCTTGTGGTCCTTCGTCCCGCGAACCGTTCTCGACCCAGATCCCTACAGTCACCGAGGGTGAGCCTGCCATCTCTTCTGACAACAGGCGCACACCATTGTCGAGTGCCGTGCGGTGAACCATGTCGTTAACTTTCGTTCGCTGCGTTTTCCGCTTGCATCGCTTCACGGTGACTGAGACGAATCTTACCCTGGCGATCGATTTCCAGGACTTTCACCATGATCTCGTCTCCCTCTTCCACTACGTCGGTCACCTTGCGAATACGTCCACCGCCACCAAGTTGTGAAATATGCACCAGGCCATCGGTTCCTGGAAGAATTTCTACGAAGGCACCGAAATCGACGACCTTGCGCACGGTACCTTTGTAGATCTTGCCAATCTCGGCTTCGGCGGTGACACGATTAATCTTATCCACAGCTTTGCTCATCGAATCGCCGTCAGCAGAGGCAACGTACACCGTGCCATCATCTTCAACGTCGATCTTCACGCCGGTTTCTTCTATGATCGAGCGAATCATCTTTCCGCCTGGGCCGATGAGGTCGCGAATCTTCTCTGGCCGGACCTTTAAGGTCAGAATCCGTGGTGCATGCTCCGAGGCCTCTGTTCGCGGTACCGCAAGGACCTTCGCCATCTGCTCAAGAATGAACAACCGTCCGTCACGGGCCTGGTACAGCGCTTGGCGCATGATTTCTTTCGTGACCCCGGCAATCTTGATGTCCATCTGTACAGCAGTCACCCCTTCCGTTGTCCCAGCGACTTTGAAGTCCATATCGCCAAGGTGATCTTCATCACCGAGAATGTCACTAAGAATGCGGATGTCTTCGCCTTCTTTAATGAGACCCATGGCAATACCAGCGACTGGGGCTTTGATCGGCACGCCAGCGTCCATTAAAGACAGCGTTCCTCCACACACCGTCGCCATTGACGACGACCCGTTCGATTCCAAAACTTCCGAGACGACGCGCAAAGTATACGGAAACTCGCTTGCCTCAGGAACAACCGCTAGAACAGCACGCTCAGCTAACGCACCATGACCAATCTCACGTCGTCCTGGTCCTCGGAGCGGGCGGACTTCACCAACGCTGAAAGGGGGGAAGTTGTAATGCAGCATGAAGCGTTTCGATTGTTCTCCCACTAACGCATCGACCCGCTGCTCATCTGACGACGTCCCGAGTGTCGCTACGACCAATGCTTGAGTTTCACCACGAGTGAATAAGGCAGAGCCGTGCGTGCGCGGCAAGACACCAACTTCACAGGTAATCGGGCGAATATCAGTAAGCCCACGACCATCAACCCGACGGCTCTCACGCACGACCATCATGCGCAACGTTTCACTTTCTAATTCTTCTAGCGCGGCACCCACTTCCTTCTCACGTCCAGCGTAGTCTTCTGCAAGTGCCGTTTGTACTTCTTTTTTTACTGCAGAAACTGCCGTGTGACGCTCGTGTTTCCCCGTAACCGTGAATCCAGCCCGCAGTTTCTCCGCACCAAGCTCACGTACACGGTTTGCAAGAACCGCATCTCCGGGAACAGCAACAAACTCGCGCTTCGGTTTTCCGGCGATGCGTGCGATCTCATCCTGAGCATCAAGGATCGGTTTGACCGCATCTTGCGCCAGGAATAGCGCTTCGAGAATATCTTCTTCAGAGGCGACTCTCGCACCGCCTTCCACCATGATGATGGTGCCTCGTCCTGCAGCAACAAAGAGGTTGATGTCACTTTGATCGAATTGGCTCTGGAGGGGATTCACGACCAGTGATCCACGCAGACGACCGATCCGTACTCCGGCAATCGGTCCATGGAACGGAATGTCAGAAACTTGTAATGCGGCAGAGGCACCAATCATGGCAATCGCGTCGGCGTCATTTTCCCGATCGACAGAGAGGACAGACGCCACAACCTGGGTTTCACAGAAGAAACCATCGGGAAACAAGGGGCGTAACGCGCGGTCGACAAGCCGTGAGGTTAAGATTTCTCGTTCCGGTGGACGTCCTTCACGTTTGAAGAAGCCACCGGGAATCTTGCCTGCAGCGTACGTGCGTTCTTGATAGTCTACTGTTAACGGAAAGAAGTCGGTTCCTTCTCGCGGAGCACTCGACGCCACGACCGTTACCAGCACCACCGTCTCACCATATGATACGACGGCTGCACCGCCCGCTTGTTTCGCCATACGACCAGTCTCGATCGACAACGGTCGCCCGTAAAATTCCATCTCAATCTTTTTATACATGTGTACACTACCCCCTTACGCTCGTCCGAGCGTCCCCAGGGAATTATTATATCGTAAGTAGAGGCGACGTTGCTAACGGCGCAGTCCAAGGCTTTCGATCAGTGCGCGATAGCGAGCGTGGTCAATTCCGCGTAGATAGTCGAGAAGACGACGGCGTTGTCCAACTAACTTGAGAAGACCTCGGCGGGAGAGATGGTCCTTGGAGTGAGTTTTGAAGTGTTCCGTCAACTGCTCAATGCGTTTCGAGAGGATTGCGACTTGAACTTCGGGGGAGCCTGTATCTGTATTGTGGCGCCGGTATTGTCCAATAACCTCGGCTTTGCGCCTTGCCTCCTGCATGCTCATTCTTTCTCCTTAGATATTTTAGTCTTGTGCATCTCTTAACACGCTGCATCCTCACTGTAAAGTTGCGAAGACGCGCAATAATTTCCATTCTCCATGAAACTGGACCATCGCCACCAGTTCTCCCTGCGGATTCAGGAGTTGCGCGATTTCACCGGGGGTCGCGGATTGGTCCAGCTCTCCCAGTGCCGCTTGTTTTCCTTGACGAAGCATGGTGGCAACGCGCACGCTGATCGAGATCGCACGATAGTGTCGTAACGCCTGTTCTACCGATAACAACGGCAAGGTCTGCTGTTCACGCCGCGTTGCGAGGAGTGATAACAGGACAGCATGCTCGACTGAAAACGGCCCAAACTCGGTGCGCCGCAAGGTCGCCAAATGCGCACCACAGCCAAGGGCAGTACCAAGGTCAACCGCAAACGACCGCACATACGTCCCTTTTGAGCAATGCAAGGAAAAACTCAAGAGATCCGTGTCGATCTTCGTCAGGTTCAACCGTTCGATCGTCACCTGCCGTGGTTCACGTTCAACTTCTATGCCTTGGCGTGCCAGCTTATAGAGAGGGACTCCTTTCTGCTTGATGGCAGAATACATCGGCGGGGTTTGCCACTGCTCGCCGGTGAACTGGGTCTCTAGTTTCCTGAGTAGCACCTCATCAATTGGAGGAACAGGCAAGGTTTTGGTGACCGTCCCAGTGCTGTCAAATGTATCGGTTTCGACGCCCAGGCGAATGGTACCGCTGTACGCCTTGCGTTCGACCATCAGGAATTGGGAAATTTTTGTTCCGCTGCCAAGACAGATGGGCAAGAGCCCACTGGAAAAAGGATCAAGGGTGCCAAGATGGCCCACTTTCTCTTCACCGAGGGTACGTTTCACTTCACGTACCACCGCAGCTGAAGTCATCCCCTCTGGCTTGTCGATCAACAAAACCCCATGAACGGCTGGCACTACGACTCTTTCTGCTCTACCTGACGTAACAAACTTTCCAGACGATTGGCCTTTTCCAAGGTTTCGTCAAATTGAAAGCGGAGTTCCGGGGTATGACGAAGACGGAGGTACGCCGCAACTTGCCGCTTGATATAACCAGATGCGCTGCGCAGTCCTTCTAATGCTGGTTCACGATCTTCTGGTCGAAAGGTCGTGAAATACACTTTCGCTAGTTTGAGATCTGGACCGACTGTCACCGCCGTCAATGTGACGTTGTGAACACGAGGGTCCTTCACTTCACGCAAGAGGATCTCGGCGATTACCTCGTGGATAGCGCTATTGATACGTTCAGGGCGACGGGAGGGCATGCAGATAGCACTCAGCTGACAGCTTTTTAGTAATGCAAAAACTCGACTTCTTCTCCGCCAACCTGGGCAAGATGTAAATTTTCGATGAAACGAACGGCAGCTTGTAAAGCTCCACTCACATAGCCTTGATCGTTGCCGACCTGACTCAGTCCAAGCTGAGTTTTTTGCCACAAATCGTGATCGCCACACTCGGCAATCGAAACGTTGAATTCATTACGCACCCGAGCCTTGATCTTGCGTAGAATGGCCCGCTTTTCTTTCAGGGAATGGCTCTCATCAAGATACAGCGTCAGTCGCAGTACCCCGACCACCATCCGCCCACCTTCTTCAAAGGTCGATTCATCCACGGTCTTCAAATTTACTGCGCTCGTGGCTCCAACCGTCGCAGTACTTGTTCCATTTCAAACGCTTCGATCAAATCTCCAGCTAAGGGCTCTTGGAAGTTTTCCAACAGCACACCACATTCCATCCCTGAGGTCACTTCGCGAACATCATCCTTGAAGCGACGCAGGCTCCCGATCTTTCCTTCGTACACCACCTGGCGGTTACGGATCACACGAACTTGCGCGCCACGCGTCAGTCGCCCTTCGTTCACTGCACATCCCGCAGCTAACCCCAAGCGAGACACAGGGAAGACCTGGCGTACTTCGGCCTTGCCAAGTGGCTTTTCGCGGAAGGTCGGTGCCAACATACCTTCCAGCGCGGCACGCATATCTTCAATGACCTCGTAGATGATGTTGTAGAGTCGAACTTCTACACCTTCGCGCTCGGCCAATTGCATCGCCTTACTTTCAGGGCGAACATTGAAGCCAATGATGACTCCTTTCGATGCAGAGGCCAGCAACACATCGGACTCGGAAATACCACCAACGGAGGTATGGAGAATCGTGAGTTTGACTTCACTATTTGATAGCCGATTCAGAGAATCGCTCACCGCCTCAGCCGAACCTTGTACGTCAGCCTTGACAATGACCCGTAATTCCTTGACCTCGCCAGCTTGCGCTTGTTGATAGAATTCTTCCAACGTACTGCGGGTGTTGCTCTTGGAAAGTTCAGTTTCGCGTTTCTTGGCTCGTCGATGTTCAGCCACTTGTCGAGCAGATGCTTCATCTTCCAATGCGGTGAACCGATCACCAGCTTCAGGAACACCTGTCAAACCAAGAATCTCGACAGGAACAGAAGAGCTCGCTTTCTCAACTTTATTCCCCCAACTGTCGATCATCGCCCGAACGCGGCCATATTCGGTACCACAGACAAAAGGATCACCGGTTTTCAGTTCTCCTTCTTGTACTAAAACAGTGGCGACAGGTCCGCGCCCACGATCCAATTTGGCCTCGACAATCGTCCCGCGCGCCAGCTTGTCCGGATGCGCACGCAGGTCCATGACATCAGCTTGAAGCAGGATCATCTCGAGAAGATGCGGAATACCCTCACCAGTTTTCGCTGACACTGGGGCAAAGATAGCCTCACCGCCAAGCTCTTCCGAAATAATCCCGTGATTCATCAGTTCGCGTTTGACACGCTCCAGATCAGCACCTGGTTTGTCGATTTTGTTGACGGCAACAATGATCGGGACCTTTGCGGCCTTGGCGTGATTGATTGCCTCTACGGTCTGTGGCATCACACCGTCATCAGCCGCAACGACAAGAGTGACAATGTCCGTCACCTCAGCACCACGAGCACGCATCGCAGTGAAGGCTTCATGACCTGGCGTATCGAGAAACGTCACACTGCGACCGTCCACATTGACGCTATAGGCACCAATGTGTTGGGTGATCCCGCCATGTTCCTGTGCCGTCACGTTCGTTTTCCGGACTGCATCGAGCAGCGAGGTTTTCCCGTGATCGACGTGGCCCATAATCGTGACCACTGGCGGACGCGGTTCTAAGCGCCCTTCATCAGCGTGTTCTTCATGTCCCACTTCGAGAGCCGATTCAACATCGAACGCCACATTCTCGACCGTATGATCAAAGTCTGCAGCAACCAGTGACGCCGTATCAAAATCGAGTGTCTGGTTAATCGTCGCCATGACACCGAGGCTGATGAGTTTTTTGATCACCTCGCCAGCCTTCACACCCATATTCCGCGCAAGATCACCAACGGTCACTACTTCTGAAATGCGGACCACTCGCTTACTGGCTTTGGGAACCGTAATCTCCGTCTGTCGTTGTTCTTTGCCAAGAGTCATCTTTTTCTTTTGCTTGCCCCGGCCGCCAGTCCGAGGATCACGCTCTTGTATTTCGGTCTGCTCAGCGCTGCGAATCACTTTCCGTTTCTTCGGCCGGCGTCCAGCAGCACTTGCGCTCTCTCCTTCTGCAGCAGGAGCGCCCTCGCGTGACGGTTCCCGAGTCGCTGAGACTGTTGGTGGCGCAGCTGGTGGTCGTCCTGGAGCCGTAGCTGGCGGTCGAGTCGGTCTGGCTTCAGGTTTTGGACGCGATTCTTGCGTGAGTTTGCCAAGGTCAATCCGGCCAAGAATTCTTGTCGGCCGGGCAGGTTCTTCTTTCGCAGCGGCAGAGGCCACCGTCGCAGCCCCCACACCAGGAGAGACCCGGGGAGGAGGCGTGGTCGCTCCGGCAGGGGCGACCACAGGCCTTGGTGGCGGTAGCGGCCGTTCCGGCGCAGAAGGAGTAGACACTTTAGCAACCACCGGTGGTCGCGCAGGAGGCACAGCCGGAGGTGGAGGAGGGGAAGTGACTCCCTGCACTTCGGCCCGGGGAGCCTCTTTTACGGCAACAGGTTCCGGGAGCACCGCCACCGGAACGGGCGGCGGGCTTGGCCGTTCAACCTCAGGAGAAGATATTTCTGATGTCACAATTTGCGCTTGAACAGTGATGGGTTCAGATTGTGGTTCGACCTTAGTAGGTTCAGGAAATGGCATAACAGGAATAGAAGGGGAAGGTTCGACTTCAGGGATTTCAAAAGCCAGAGGAACAGTCGACGATGAGGGCAACGGCACCTCAAAGGCGGGCATCAAGGAATCAGGTGCTGTCGGAACAGAGGCGGCATTCGCTTCGTCTTCGTGAAGCACTTCGACGCGTTTCGCTCGTCGCCGAATAACGCCATGACTAATACGACTTTCAAGAATTTCTTCACGCGCAGTGACAACATGTTCACTTTGTTGATCGACCTCAGTCACAACTCGTTCTCCAACGACTTTCTCTTCCCCTATCACCAAGGCTGAAGTATCAGAGACCGCCGGTCCTGGACGGACAAGGGCAATTTCGTCATCCGTCAGTGTACTCTGCGCCCTTTTACCCTGAACCCCCAGTTCTTCGAGTCTGCTCAGCAGATACCGGGTGTCCATCCCCCATTCTTTCGCCAGTTCATGAATACGTTTTCGTGGCATACGACCTCGTTACTTCTCTGCCCACTGAGTCACTTGCTGTTCGATCAGTGCTGCGTACTGCTTCCGTACCTCGCGCGACAATACGACCCCCAGGGAGCGGACCATCCCGGTCCGGGCCTTGGCAAACGCTTGCAGGCACTGCTGTCGTCGATGTAAGTAGCCCCCGCGCCCATTTCTTGTGCCTATTTTCAATTCCCCATTCGGACCGACGGTGAAACGAAGGAGGGTCGCTTGTTCGTCCCGACTTCCACAACCGATACATAATCGAATGGGACGGTTTACTTTCACTATTCTTCTCGGGCAGCTTCCGTTGTCGTTTCCGCTACCTTTGTTGCCACCGCTGCCGTTTTTTCCGCAACATAGCTCCGCGCAGCCTCAAGAATCGCATTAGCCTTCTCTTCCCCAATCCCTTCAACCTCAAGCAATGTCTCAACATCAGTCGTCGCAATATCTTCTGCCGACTTAAATCCTTGTTGGTAGAGAAGCTCAGCCGTCATGTCGCCAATGCCATTTACCAGAGTAAGCGAAGCCAGCGCTTGAGAATGCTCAAGTTCAGCCTCGGATTCTGACCGCACCTGGAGTTGCCAATTGGTTAACTTCGAGGCGAGTTTGACGTTTTGTCCTTTTTTACCGATGGCAAGTGACAACTGATCATCAGGAACAATCACTTCCATTGCATGCTCTTCATCATCTTGAATAATCTTTGACACTTTCGCAGGTAGCAGTGCGCGGCAGACAAATTCGGCTGGGTCTGGAGTCCACGGCACGATATCAACCCGTTCGCCACGGAGTTCTTGAACAACGGCTTGTACGCGCGTGCCCTTCATGCCCACGCAAGCGCCAACCGGATCGACATCAGGGTCAGTCGAATGCACGGCAATTTTTGCCCGGTTACCAGGTTCCCGCGCCGCATGTTTGATTTCAACAATTCCTTCGTATACCTCGGGCGCTTCCTGTTCAAACAACTTGATCAAAAATCCAGGATGCGTCCTTGATAAGACAATCTGCGGCCCTTTACTCGACATATCGACATCAAGGACATAGGCACGAATGCGATCCCCTTGCCGATAGCGTTCCCACGGAATCTGTTCTTTTTCTGGTAACACGGCATCCGTACGTCCCAAGTTGACGATGATATTTTTCTTTTCGATTCGCTGGACGATTCCCGAGTAAATCTCACCTTTGCGATTTTTGAACTCGTTGTAGATTTGCTCCCGTTCTGCTTCACGCACTTTTTGGATCACACTCTGTTTCGCAACTTGCGCGGCGATGCGACCAAAGGAGGCAGATGGCAGTTTGCTGAGCAGTTCGTCCCCAATTTGTGCTTCTGGGTCGAGTTCGGCCCGTGCGGCTTTTAACGATACCTCGGTGTCGGTATTCGTCACTTCTTCTACAACCGTCTTAATTTCAAACAGTTCAATCTCACCGATATCAGGATTGAACTTGGCTTCGATTTGCTTCTGGCCAAACGTGCGCCGGGCAGCCGACAGCATGGCGCTTTCCAGCGCCTCAATAATCACCCCCCGATCCATTCCCTTTTCTTTGCTGACTTGGTCGATCACTCGGTTGAGGTCTTGCTGCATGCGTTCCCTCCTCAATCAATGCGCCCGTTTTGGTTTCTTGTTGTGTTGCGGATTGGCAAACTCATACTCATTTGTCGCTTTACGGATATCGCCCCACCCTATTCGTATCTCTCCAGCGAGATCATCAATAAGGATAATCCCGTCTTCTGTCACTGTCCGCAGTACCCCCATGAACGTATGTCGTCCGCGCTGATCTGGACGGGTTTGGACACGGATACGGCTGCCTTCATAACGGCGGTAGTGCGGAGGGCGTAGCAATGCGCGGGTAATACCAGGCGACGATACTTCCAAAGTGTACCGCCACGGAACGGGGTCGTGTGCATCAAATAGATCATTTAATTGTCGATGGACGCGAGTTAATTCGTCCAGGGAGACTCCCCCTTCACGGTCGAGCGCCAAGCGTAATACCCACCGACCGGCTTCTGGACGAAAATCAATTCCCCAGATTTCCATTCCCTCTTCTGCAACGACGGGTGTGGCGAGGGTTTCCACGTGCCGTATGATTTCTTCAACCTCTGGTCGCATTCTGGAAAAAAAAAGTGGGCGTACCGCCCACTCTTCTTACTACACGCAGCGAGGTTAGACAATTCCTCGCAGATTTGCAAGGGGCCTATAGTATTCTAGCGACCCCCGTTATTCGCCATCAAGTCATGGAGCGTTAACAATTGGATAATCTCGTACTTGCATTTTCCTTGGGGCGTTGTGACTTCCACCTCATCCCCAACTTCTTTGCGTAATAGCGCCTGTCCAATCGGGGAACTCAGCGACACATGTCCTGCATTCGGATCGACTTCTTCAGGAAAGACAATTTGATACTCAACGACTTTCCCATCACTCGCGTCTTCCAGTGTCACGCGACTGCCATAGGCAATACGGTCACGCGGAATACTAGAAAAATCGTAGAGGACCAACTGACGCAAGCGCTCTTCGAGTTGGGCGACCCGTGCACGCACAAGATCTTGCCGCGCACGTGCGGTTTCGTACTCAGCATTCTCACTCAAGTCGCCCTGCGCTGCCGCTTCTTGTAAGTCCTTGGGGATTTTGACTTGCAATTCGTAGCGTAATTCGTCGACTTCCTGTTTCAGTTTCTTGACGATGGGAAGCTCCATAGTAAATCTCTCTTCTTCTCATTGCGTATGAGCGCATACGCTAGATAGTGGCTGATAGAAACACTACGGGGGCTGGTCCCTACAAACCAACCCCCGCTCATCCGAGGTCAGATTCTCCTTAAGACGTTAGCAGTCGCTGTCGCATTAGAGCAATCGCACGTTGCCGAAGCCCTAGGGAACTTCCTTCTGCAGCCATGTCACGACCCCCTTTGCCAGTTGCAAGCTGCGCGCGTCCCTACTCAAGCACGGTGTGCAGTGTCGTGCTGAAACAGAAAACCCCGTAGAGCCTTGTCTGCTTCGTCACGCATACGGTCACGTTTGATACCGTTCCCAGCACCATCAAACCAGCCGCGGAACGGGCCGAGCAGGTCTGCACCGTAATTGAGGTACCCATACATGACGAGAACGCCTAAGACAAGTCCTTGGAAAAATGATTTCATGCTCTCGATATCGGCTGCAAATTGCCGTTTCTTAAGCAATTGCACGAGGTTGAGCTGAACGCTATATACGCCTGATGGGCAATGTCTTCTCAGCACTCCTCTCCGTGCTTTATCCACAACGATGTCCGAGTTGTTCTGCAATCGTCGACACTCATGAAAGTTTTTGCGGCCACTGTTGGTCTCATGTCCAGCCGATTACGCCCCCACTTTGTTCGTGCTGCGGTCTTCCCTTCATGACGAAACAAGGCCCAGACCACCTCTGTGGTCCATGCATAACAACACCTCCGCCGTTTCGCCGCGCACGTGCGTGGGCGTTGTACCAGTATGGAGAAGCTGAGCTGCAGCCGCTCAGTGCCGCAATTCAAAAGTTCAAATATCATCGCGAGCTGAGCATCGGAAAAACACTCGCGCTGCTTACCGCCACTGCGTATCCATTTTCACAAGAACAGTACGATCTCATCATTCCTTTGCCGCTGCACCTTGAACGCCTACGCTGGCGTGGGTTCAATCAAGCGTTGCTGCTGGCACGTGCGGTTGGGAAGGTACATGGAGTCGTGAGTAATCCGTTTCTTCTTGAACGCAGTCGCCCGACCGTACCACAAACGCAGCTCACCGACAAAGACCGCCACACCAACGTCAAAGGTGCGTTTACCGTAGCGACCCCTGACCAGGTGAAAGAGAAACAGATCCTGCTTGTCGATGATGTCTACACATCCGGTGCCACCGTTTGCGAATGTGCAGCCACGCTCATATCGGCAGGTGCGAAAGTCGTTGATGTGTTTACCTTGGCACGGGCGGTCAGCTAAGAAAGAAATGCAAAATGATGAATTATAGATACGAAAGATTTCTGATTTTCATTCATCATTCACAATTCATCGTTCATGGGTTATCCGCTCCTCCCGGCCTGGATTCTTTTCGCATTACGCATTACGTTTCATTCCCATGTCGTCTCCCCTCCCCATTGCCGTGCTGATCTCTGGCAGTGGCACCAACTTACAGGCGATTATTGACGCGATTGAATGACGCGAGCTGACAGCAACGATCCGTATCGTCGTCAGCAATCGCTCAGATGCCTATGGACTGGTACGTGCACAGAAACACAACATCCCTACCATCATCATCAGTCATAAGGAGTTTCCTTCCCGGGAGGTGTTCGACGCAGAATTGGTAAAAACGCTACAAGCGCATAACATCGAACTGGTTGTGCTTGCTGGGTTTATGCGTATCCTCACCCCAGTTTTCATTCGTGCCTTTCCTCAACGTATCATCAACATCCACCCCGCTTTGCTTCCTGCGTTTCCTGGTACGCATGGGCAACGACAAGCGCTGCAGTATGGTGTCAAAATCGCTGGAGCCACAGTGCACTTCGTCGATGAGCAAACCGATCATGGGCCAATCATCGCACAGGCCGCGGTACCGGTTTACGCCGAGGATACAGAAGAGAGCCTCAGTGCGCGGATTCTCACGCAGGAACACCGCATACTGCCACATGCGATTCAGCTCTTTGCAGAAAAGAGACTCGAAATCCACGAGAGAGTCGTTGTCATCCACAACACACCACGCATTCCTGACGCTGCACTACGCATTCCTGAGTCTGCATGAACACAATTGACGACCAAATCGGTATCGACGAATCCGGCAAAGGTGACTACTTTGGCCCGCTCGTGATTGCAGGCGTCTATGTTCCTTCTGTTCAAGAAGACCAACTCCGAGCTATGGGCGTACGCGATAGCAAAACACTGTCCGATGCAAAAGCCACAGCCCTGGCCACACGGATTCGTTCGCAGTGTCCACATACTGTTGTTGCCATCGGACCAGAGCGATACAACGCACTGCATACGTCGATGAAGAATCTCAATCGCATGCTGGCGTGGGGTCATGCGCGAGCGATCGAGAACCTCTTAGAGAAAGTCGACTGTCATCGCGTCGTCGCAGACCAATTCGGCGACGAACGTTTTCTCAAGAATGCCTTGATGGCCAAAGGGCGCGAAGTCACGCTCATTCAGAAACCGCGCGCTGAAGAAGAAGTCGCCGTTGCCGCCGCATCGATTCTCGCTCGTGCCGAATTTCTCCGTCGCTTGCAAGAGCTTGGCTCAAAGTACGGGGTGACATTACCTAAAGGTGCAAGTGACTCCGTCATCCAGGCTGCGAAGGCATTCGTGCAAAAATACGGAGCCGAAGCGCTAGGACAAGTCGCAAAGTTACATTTTCGTACGACGCAAAGTGTGCTTGGAAATAACAGTTGACAGCAATACAGAGGTCATGCCACAGTTAGATACTTAAATAAGGAGAGGTTCCATGGCACAGCCAACGCCGCTGCGGTCACAGCGTATTCAAGTCGAAAATGATCCGTTCGAGTTGATGTATACGCGTGGTGTCACGGATGGGTTACCAGTCGTTCCTCCGACCGAAGATCGTGTCAAACGCATGCTGGCGGCGGTCGAACGCGATCCACAAGAAGTGCTTGGCACGGTTGGTCCTAATTATGGTCGCGCGACTGTCGAAAAGATTGCGATTAATGCAGTGATGGCCGGATGCCACCCGTCTTATTTTTCTACAGTCATTGCTGCTGTCGAAGCCTTGAGCGATGAGAAATTCAATGCTCATGCCATGAACGTCACCACGCAGTCTGCGACTCCGTTTACCATTATCAATGGTCCGATTCGCCAGAAAATCGGTGTCAATTGCGGACATAATGCCCTCGGTCATGGTTTTCGTGCCAATGCGACGATTGGTCGTACCCTCCGCCTCGTGATCCTCAACATCGGCGGAGCCAAGCCGCAGGAAATCAGCAAAGCGACCATGGGCCATCCGGCACAATTCACATTTTGTGTTGGTGAGAATGAAGAAGAGAGCCCGTGGGAGCCGCTGCACGTCGAAAAAGGCTTTCGCCCTAAACAAAGCACCGTCACGTTGTTTGGTGGTCATTCCCCCTTCCAGATCAATGACCACGCCAGTCGCACTGCGGAACAGCTCGCCCTCTCCTTGGGGTGGACAATGGCATCATTGTGGAACCACAAAAACTTTCCGCTCTTCTCAGATACGGTGCTGATCGTCTGCCCAGAACATGCAAAGACCTTTGCGCAGGATGGCTGGTCAAAGAACGATTTACGCCAGTTCTTGTTTGAAAAAATCCGTAAGCCGTATCGTGAACTGAAGCCTGGTCTGAATGGTGGTGAAGGTGCTGGTGTCAGTATGCTGGTGAAAGATGAGCCAGCCGCACCCATAACGGACGACACACTCTTTGCCAAGTTTCCAACCCTCGATAGTATCATGATTATTGTTGCTGGCGGCACGGCTGGCCGCTTTTCTGCTGCCGTGGCAAGTTTAGCTCGTGGTGCTGGGGGGAGTCAGATCACAACAAAAGTAGTCCGAGCGTAATACAGAAGGAGGTATCGTTATGAGTGACATCTTGCTCGATCCCACCGAGAAAGTGGATCGCGGACAGAAAGTGTTTGCGCCACGACTCGATACGCTCGATGGGACAACCATCGGGCTGCTCGATATTAACAAAGCCAAGGGCGTGCATTTTCTCGACCGTATCGAAGAAATGCTTCGTACTCGTTATGGCGTCAAAGAAGTCCTACGACGGAAGAAAGTCTCGCCAGGACGCTTAGCGTCAGAACAACTACATGCAGAACTACGAGAGAAATGCGACGCGGTGATTGAAGCCCTCAGCGATTGAGGGGCCTGCATTTCGTGCAGTTCGCACGATGTAGTCAAACTCGAAGAAAACGGCATCCCGACCGCCAACATCGCCACTACAGAATTCATCGGCGCCGCCCACGCCCAGTGTTCGGCATTAGGGCTGTCACAGTACGAACCGATCTTTGTCCCGCATCCGATTCAGCCGAAAACACCAGAAGAAGTCCGTGTACTTGCGGATCAAGTGGTCGAGCAAGTTGTCGCCAAGCTGCTCAAGCAAAAAGCGCAGCAAGCCGCGTAGAAGAACTTGAGAAGGCGCAGCATGCTGCGCCTTTCTTTCTCTCCTCAATCTTTTCATCTGCCTATTTGCTTGAGGAGTAGATTTCCTTTATCCCAACACTATCCTTATGGAGGAAAGAGTAATGGGCGTGCAGAATTATGAGGAACTGATTATCTACGGGATCAAAGGATTACCGGACGAGACTCTCGCTGAAATCGTCGACTTTGTTTATTTCGCGCGTCAACGAGCACTCCATCCTCAAGTTTTTGCAGAAGAGCGTCAACTTGGTCTTTTAGGGCAAGACTTGAAGCAATTGAGTCGTGATGAAGAAACCCACTTAGAGCAAGAATTCGCCGACTATGAGCAGCGCTACCCCCGCGAATGAATTCGTGACCGACACGATGGGGTTGATCCTCCGCCTCGAACAACGTCGTCTGGGATTGAAAGCAAAGGCGACTTTTGAAGCAATGGAGAACGCTGCGGCAATCATCCAAATCCCCGCGATAGTGCTTGCAGAGATTCTTTACCTTTCTGAGAAACAACGAATCAACACTTCAATTCATTCAGTCCAGGATTATCTGGCACGGTTTCCAAGTTGTTGCGAGATGCCCTTGAATCTCGCTATCCTTCGATCAGCAGCTGAGATTACTGACATTCCTGAACTCCATGACCGATTGATTGCGGCTACGACACGATCTCTCAGTCGGCCTCTGATCACCAATGATCCATTCATTCAGGCCTCTGCTTTCGTCACAACCCTGGAGTAAAAAGCAGACAACTGGTGCGCTGTGCGCACCCTACAAAAAGGGGGAACTCATGGCAAAAACGCGCGTCGCCGTTCTCGACGACTATCAAGATGTCGCGTTGCAGATGACCGACTGGAGTCCAATTGCAGCCGATACGGAAACAACGGTCTTCAGAGACCACTTGTACGATCAGGATGCCATTGTCGAACGACTCAAAGATTTTCCGATTGTCGTATCCATGCGCGAACGGACACCATTTCCACGTTCTCTCTTGGAACGACTGCCAAAATTGAAACTACTGGTCACTACCGGTATGCGAAACGCAGCGATAGATGTTGCTGCGGCGACAGCGCTGGGCATCACTGTTTGTGGTAGTGGCGGGATCGTGTATCCAACAGCAGAGCTGACGTGGGGCCTGATTCTCGCGTTACTGCGGCACATTCCCCGTGAAGACAAAGCCGTGCGTGATGGGCAGTGGCAAGTCAGTATGGGTCTCGGCGTCAATGGCAAAACACTGGGAGTGGTTGGCTTGGGCAATCTTGGCTCACAAGTTTCTACAATCGGCAAAGCTTTTCAGATGCAGGTCGTGGCTTGGAGTCAAAACCTTACAGCCGAGCGCGCAGCCCAATTCGGCGTTGAGTTGGTGACTAAAGATGAACTACTGGCACGCTCAGATATTGTCAGTATTCACCTCGTGCTGAGTGATCGCACGCGCAACCTTCTCACCGCACGAGAACTGGGACTGATGAAACCCACAGCCTATTTGATCAACACCTCACGCGGTCCGATTGTCGAAGAGAAGGCATTGATTGATGTCCTACAGCAGAGACGGATCGCTGGAGCAGGGTTGGATGTATTCGATCTCGAACCCCTCTTGCCAGATCATCCGTTACGACGCTTGGACAACACAGTCATTACCCCACACATCGGTTACGTCACCAAAGAGACCTATGCAATCTTCTTCCAACATATTGTCGAGGACATCCGTGCGTTCCTTGATGGCAAGCCGGTAAGAGTTTTCAAGTAAGATTGGGCAGTGTAGAGTGAAAGCCGCGAAGGAGTACGGCCATGCGCTATTCCGTTCTGCTAGAACCGATACAAGACCCTGGGTTTCAGGGTTACTACTATGCCCATGTTCCCACTCTTGATCTGACAACTCACGGCCAAGGCGTCGAAGGAACGCTCTCTGCCGCTCGTGAGCTTGTCGAGGCCTGGATCACTGAAAAACATGCACCCGGAGAATCGATCCCAAGCGACACAACAGCACTGATCGGACATATAGAGATCCCAGATGCCGTACTCACCCCGTGAAGTTTTGACGAGGCTACAGCGCGCTGACTTTATGGTCGACAGACATACCTCGCGATGCATACCGCAACTTTACCCACTGGAACTTTTCGGAAAATCCTTAAACAAGCCGGGCTGACAGAAGAGGAGTTCCGGAATCTCTAAGGCATTTCATTCCTCTTTTTATGACTCATACTATGTATCCCCAATTCGCCCGTCTCGTCGAAATCATGGCTACGCTGCGCAGCCCTGAAGGCTGCCCGTGGGATCGTGAGCAGACGCCAGATTCCCTGAAGCCGTATCTCGTCGAAGAAACCTACGAAGTGCTCGAAGCTCTCGAAGCCAAGGACCTCCCCGCCTTCAAAGAGGAGCTTGGTGACTTGTTGTTACAAATTGTTTTCCACGCTCAACTCATGACCGAGAGCGGCACGTTCACCATTGAGGACGTCGCCCAGGCAATCGCCGACAAGCTCGAACGTCGCCATCCGCATGTGTTTGGAGATGTCAAAGTAAAAGATGCAGACGAAGTCGTACAAAATTGGGTCAAAATAAAGGCACAAGAAAAGGTGGGAAAAGCGGACCGCTCGATCTTGGCAGGAGTCCCTGCCGGTGCCCCTGCGTTAATTCAAGCCCAACGCCTCGGCGAGAAAGCGGCACGTGTCGGCTTTGATTGGACTTCAGCCACGGAGGTCTTCAAGAAAGTCGAAGAAGAAACGCAGGAATTAGCCGCAACACTCGCTGACCAAACGACAGAACACCAAGAGCATGAATTGGGTGATTTGCTTTTTGCCCTGACGAGCCTCGCGCGCCATCTCAATATCGATTCCGAAACCGCGCTACGCAAAGCTGGGAAACGCTTTAATGAACGGTTTCGCTACATCGAAGCGCAACTCGAACAGCATGGTGAGGACATTCACCGCACTTCAATTACTCGCTTTGAGGAATTGTGGCACGCGGCGAAGCAGGCGATCGGGTAACATTTTCAACAATGCGGCAAATTCAGTTTTGCCACCCCACCAGGCAACAAGCGTGAAGCTAACGATGCCAGCCACTATGGCAGATAGCAGTACACCAACACGCAGCAGATACGGCACCGAACGATCAAACCAATCAATCTGCTGCTGAATCCACCACACTGGCCCAATCATCACCACTGCCCCCAAAATGCTCCAGGCAAGTGAATGTAACCACGGAACCCAAGGAAAGCCGTCGAGGCGGCGCAAAAGGATTGCGCCTAATAAAAGAACATTGACGGTGGCAGCCAATGACGCCGAGAGTGCAAGGCCGCCTGCTTCTAAGTTCCGGATCGTAATCCAATCACTCAAAGCAGCAAAAAACTGGACAACTCTTCCTGAATTTTCTGCGGCGACAATGTGCCCCATGAACATGACACCAAAAAAGATGCTGGTGACAAAGGCTAACACTGCAGCAACTAATGGCGTCCGCGTATCTTGCAACGCGTATAGACAAGACGTTAACAAGCGCGCTGCTGCTACCGACCAGAGCCCAAGCACCATCCACCTCAATGCTTGGGCGGTATCTCGTACCGCCTCTTCGGTAAAGGCGCCATGAAAAAACAACACCACGCAAATTGGGAGAGAAAGGACCGTCAAACCGACAGCCGCGGGAAGGACAACGAAATTGATTAATCGCATTGCAAATCCTAAGCTGTCTCTCACTCCCACAAGATCGCCGCGCTGGGTCTGTGCAGCTAAGCTCGGCAACGCGGCAGAACTTAACGCGAGCACAAAAATCCCCTGCGGGAAGTCAAACACACGCGTGGCATACCACAAGGCAGACACACTGCCTTCACTCAACAATGACGCGAGCAAATTTTTTACTATCAGCGACACTTGATACAGCAGAGAGCTGAACAAGACCGGCACAAGCAATCGACCGATCTGGCGAATTGCTGGATGTCGAGGATTCCACTCTGGAGTCACCAACACATTCAAGTGTTGCAGTACCGGAACATGCCACAGAAGCTGAGCGAGCCCTCCAATGACGACGGCTCCAGCCAAAATCAGGATTGGCGCTCGCACTTCTGCAGGAGAAAACCAGCCGACAAAGAGCGTGGCCGAGATCATGGAAATATTCAAGAAAATAGGTGCAAATGCCGGTGCAGCAAAATGGAGATAGGCGTGCAGGACGCCCATTGCGATCGCCGACAGGCCAATAAAGAAGAGGCACGGAAACATGATGCGCAACTGATGCGCCGTCAGGGTAAGCTTTTCCGGGGAGAAGCCAGGCACCAGAAACGAAGCGATGGGTGTCGCCCAAATGACGCCTGCAGCAGACAAGACAAAAAGCAACAACATTCCTATACCCAGTAGCGACCGAATCATCGCGATGGTTTCATTTTGCGTACGGCGTTCTCGATATTCCGTGATGACAGGTACGAGTGCAGCAGCTGAAGCCCCCTCTCCCACGACTCGTCGCAACATGTTGGGAATACGGAAGGCCGTAAAGAACGTATCCGTCACAAATCCCGCTCCAAACACTGCACCGATAGCAATGTCACGAAAAAGTCCGGTGATTCGGCTCAGAAGTGTGTAAAACCCGATCTGTCCAGCTGCTTTAACAATCTGTCGTTCTTCGGGTGTCGTGGGAGGAGGTGCCGACATTGATTGGGGTGTATCCTCGTGCTAGGGTTCGGGGGCTCAGGTTTGTAGGTATTAAGAAAGGAGTACGAAAGAGTGGCTTCGTCAGAAGAAAAACGACATCGTCAAAGTCTGCAGCGACAGGCGCGTAATCAAGCAACGAAATCCCGAGTAAAAACTTTGATCAAGAAAGTTATCTCCTCTGCGGCAGGCACGGACGCTAATGCAACAGAAGAACAGTTACGCGAGGCGATCAGCGCTATCCACAAAGCAGGACGAAAAAGAGTTCTTCATCCGAATACTGCGGCTCGGCGTGTTGCCCGCTTATCTCGCTTAGTACATCGCAGCAAGACTGCAGCTCAATCCCCAGCCGCCCCTAATTCCTAGAGAGTGGGGGTTGTCCGCGAGGAACAAGGTACGCACTTGCCTCCCAACCCCTCCATTCTCGCCTTTTGTCAAAAGTTCTCGCTCAACCGTAAATACATCTGTCGCGCCGCGGCAGAGAAGAGATGTTCCACTGCACGCCGTCGTTGGGCTTCGGAAAACTGGATATCTGTCAGTCCTTGCAAATCCTCAGCGTTGAGATTGCCAACAAAAAACTGCGGTGACGTTGGCACTACGACTTGCGGGATCGCGTCATAGTCAGTTGAGACCCGCATGTTGTTCGCTTGCCACAGTATTTTACCGGTTTCTCGGTGTGTCAACTGAACATCGAGGAGCAGGATCACTTCATACTCTAAGACTTGATCGCGGCGATCAAAGGACAACGGACGTAGATCCATCTGTCGCATCGTCACATGCAGAATGCCATCGCCGTCTTCATTGACAATTGAACTGCCACGCTTGCGAAATTCTTGTTCGAGCGCCCACTGCAACTGTTTCTCTGTCCCAACTTCGAGTGTCTCATTCTCAATTTCCGCTAAGCGAATTTTTTGTACGCCTTGTGGCAGCGTTCCACCACCAGAGAAATGGTAACCACAGCCAGCGAACAGGAAAACAAGAAGAGCAAGGGCAAACGGGAGAATGGGCGAACGGGCAGGCAGGGAAGAAAAACAGGCTATAGGCTGTAGACCATAGGTTAGAGGGATTTTTCGATTTTTCCCTAAAGCCTGAAGCCTGAAGCCTGAAGCCTTTTTGTGAGCCTTGAACCTCAGACCTCCCCAACACCTAATGCCTAGCACCTAGCACCCTCCTCGACCGTAAACTTCACAGCTGCCGCTACGCTATGACAAAATTGACGAGTCGCCCAGGGACAACGACTTCGCGACGAACCGTTTTTCCGCTGAGGTAGGACTGAACTTTTTCATGCGCCCGCGCAATGTTCAAGATCGCTGCCTGATCAGCACCAGCCTCAACTTCAATCGTGGCACGAACCTTCCCATTGATCTGTACCGGAACGGTGACTGTCGCGTCTCGGACCAGTTCGGGATCGTAGGTTGGCCAGGACTCATAGGCGAGCGTTTTCTCATGACCAAGCCGCTGCCACAACTCTTCGGCTAAGTGTGGTGCGAACGGTGACAGCAACAAAACAAACCCTTCAACCAGAGGACGTGGCAATTGGTCAGCTTTATGTGCTTCGTTCGAGAACTCCATCAAAGCGCTGAGCGCGGTGTTAAAGCGCATGCCCTCAAGATCATCGGTCACTTTCTTCACTCGTTTATGATACTCACGGGTGAGGCTCTCTTGAGGATCGGGTGATGTCTGCACGATGTGCGATCGTACTTCTCCGCCATCACTCACGACGAGTGACCACGCCCGTGATAAGAAACGCGCAACCCCTGCAACCGATCGTGTATTCCAGGGCTTCACTTGTTCGAGTGGCCCCATGAACATTTCGTAGCAGCGCAAGGCATCGGCACCATATTCAGCAATAACGGAATCTGGGTTGACTACATTCCCACGCGACTTCGACATCTTGTCTTGTTGTGGTTCGAGTTCTAATTCTGGTTCATCTGGATGGTACGGTTTGTCGTTGTCCCACACGACTTTCTCGACGGGCACGTAGTGCACGGTCAATTGCGCTGACGGATTCCCTGCCACGACGTAGTCTGGCTCTTCGTTCCCAGGCTGCGCTATGCGTTGTACCGCATGGTACGCATAACGCTTCCTGTTCGTGTCTTCATAATAGCGATAACTGTAGCCAAGGATCATCCCTTGATTGACCAGTTTTTGAAACGGCTCAGGCGTAGAAACGAGCCCACAGTCATATAACACCTGGTGCCAAAAACGTGAGTACAACAAGTGAAGTACGGCATGTTCGACACCACCGACATAGAGGTCAACCGGCATCCAGTAACGTTCTTTTTCCGGATCCCAGGGATGTTGGTCGTTACGGGGATCGACAAAGCGCAAGAAATACCAACAACTCCCCGCCCATTGGGGCATAGTGTTGGTTTCACGTTTGACAGGTTTCCCGGTCTTTTGGTCAGTGATCTCAACCCACTGTTTCACCGCAGCCAAGGGTGGATCACCAGTACCCGTCGGTTTGAAACTTTCCACGTCTGGCAGCAACACTGGCACATCATTGAGACTCAGAGGCTGAGGCTGGCCATCGATATGAATGACTGGAAACGGTTCTCCCCAGTAGCGCTGCCGACTAAAGAGCCAATCGCGCAACTTGTAGGTGACCGTCCCTTCCCCGCATCCATGCTCTTCGAGCCACGCGTTCATCTTCTTTTTCGCGTCGACGACATTCAAACCGTCGAGGAATCCAGAGTTCACATGTAGACCATCACCAATGTACGCTTCCTTGGCGATATCACCGCCGTGCACAACTTCGACAATAGGGATGTCAAAACGCCGAGCGAACTCCCAATCACGCTGGTCACCACCGGGCACAGCCATAATCGCACCAGTGCCGTAGGTAATCAGCACATAGTCAGCAACCCAAATGGGAATGGGCTTGCCGGTCACCGGGTTGAGGGCAAAACCTCCGGTGTTCACACCAGTTTTTTCTTTGACCAAATCCGTACGTGCAAGGTCAGACTTGCGTGCAGCTTCCTGGCGATAGGCTTCAACCGCGACACGTTGTGAGGGCGTTGTTACCCGATCAACCAGCGAATGCTCGGGCGCCAGCACACAATAGGTCGCACCAAAGAGTGTGTCGGGACGGGTCGTGAACACATCAAAGTACGCATCGGCTTCAGGAAATTTCGTGCCATCCGCAGAGCACAGCGGGAAACGAATGCGCGCCCCTTCGCTGCGTCCAATCCAATTGCGCTGCATGTCTTTGACACTTTCCGGCCAGTCGACATGCTCAAGCCCAGCCAGTAACCGTTCAGCGTACGAAGTGATGCGCAACATCCATTGACGCATGGGACGACGAATCACTTCGTGGCCGCCACGCTCACTTTTGCCATCAACAACTTCTTCATTGGCGAGGACAGTTCCCAGCGCTGGACACCAGTTCACCGGCACATCAGCCATGTAGGCAAGGCCGCGCTCATACAGCTTGAGAAAGATCCACTGCGTCCATTTGTAATACTCAGGATCACAAGTAGAGATTTCTCGATCCCAGTCATAGGAAAAGCCCAGGGATTGGATTTGCTTGCGAAAAGTATTGATATTGCGAGCGGTGGTGTCACGCGGATGAGTGCCAGTTTCAATCGCATACTGCTCAGCTGGTAAGCCAAAAGCGTCCCATCCCATAGGATGCAAGACATTGAACCCGCGCATGCGCTTGTAGCGCGCGAGGATATCGGTCGCGGTGTATCCTTCCGGGTGTCCGACGTGCAGGCCCGCACCACTCGGATAGGGAAACATATCAAGGATGTAGTACTTCTGTTTTGTCGGGTCTTCAACCACGCGGAAGGTCTTGTTTTCGAGCCAATAGCGTTGCCATTTCGGCTCGATTTCTGCTGGCCGATAGCGGACCCGTTCTGGGTTCGATTTCGCTTCGTGCTCGTGAGTACTAGATTTATTCACTTGACTCATGCGCTTGCACTTTCTTACCAATCATCACCGCAACACGGTCGAGAACACCGTTGATGAACGTCGGAGCCTCGTCTCCACAGTAGAGTCGAGCAATCTCGATGGCTTCGTTGATGGTCACCCCCGGCGCTAATTGTGGATACGACAGCAATTCATACACTCCCAAGCGGAGCAGGTTCAGGTCAACGCGCGGTAGTCGCCCCAAGCGCCAATTTTCGGCAACGTTGGCGATCATCTTGTCAATACGATCTCGCTCTTTCCACGCGCCTTCGACCAACTCGTTGGTGAAGTCTTGCGGAGCGGCTTTGGGCTCGAAGTTTTGCCAAAACATTGCGAGTGCTTGCTTAGGAGTGAGCCCACTGAGGTCAACCTGATACAGCACTTGTAGGGCAAATTCACGGGCTTGGCGACGAGAGGTAGACATACGGTATCTCACAGCTAAAACGTGAAACGTCAAACGTAAACACTTCCTCTTCCCTTTTACGTTTTACGTATTACGTTTTACGCTTTTTTTTCCAATTCCTTCAATGCATTCACCATCTCAATCGCAGCGATTGCGGCTTCAGATCCTTTGTTACCGAGCTTTGCACCAGCACGGTCAAGCGCTTGGTCAACTGACTCTGTCGTTAAGACACCGAAGGTCACTGGTAACCCGTGAGTGAGCATGATTTCTTTCACTCCCTGGGTCATTGCCGAAGCGATATAATCAAAATGCGGCGTTTCTCCGCGAATAATTGCGCCTAGACAGATCAACGCATGATAACGACCACTCGCAGCCATTTTCTTCGCAAACAGCGGGATATCAAAACCACCGGGAACGAGGACAACATCAATATCGTCGTCTTTCACACCGTGGCGAGTTAGTGTATCGATCGCACCTGCTTGTAAGCGCTCGGTCACTAAACTGTTAAACTGCGACACGACAAGACCAAAACGCAGTCCTGTTGCATCCATCTTGCCCCGAATCACGCGCGCCATGCATTCCTCTCCTTACAGTACCGGCTTCAGTTCCGTCAACAGATGACCAAGCTTCTCTTTCTTCACTCGTAGATAGTGAATGTTGCCTGCGTGAGGTGGAGTCTCGATCGGCCGTCGTTCAACCACTTTCACCCCATATCCTTCGAGTCCGGTAATTTTCTGCGGATTGTTCGTCAGCAAGCGGACTCGTGCGACACGAAGATCGCGGAGGATTTGCGCGCCAATGCCGTAGTCGCGTAAGTCTTCTTTGAACCCAAGACGTAGATTCGCTTCGACCGTATCAAACCCCTGATCTTGCAGAGCGTAGGCGCGAATCTTGTTCGCCAGTCCAATACCTCGGCCTTCCTGGCGCATGTAGATGATAACGCCCTTCCCTTCGTCAGCTATCGTTTGCATGGCTTGACGGAGTTGATCCCCACAATCGCAACGCTCTGAGCCAAACACGTCGCCAGTCAGGCACTGTGAGTGCACCCTGACCGTCGTCGTTTCTCGCGAACTAATTCTCCCTTTTACTAGGGCCATATGTTCGTGACTATCGACATCAGTGCGATACACAATGGCATGAAGCTTCCCGCCATGCGGGCTGACAATGTCTCCTTCGGATACGCGGTGCACTAAGGTCTCGGTACGCAGACGATAGGTCATGAGCCGAGACAGGCTGACTATCTTGAGATTATGCTGTTGAGCAAAGCGCTCGACATCCTCACCTTGGGCGAGTCCACCATCTTCCCGCAAGATCGTACACAACACCGCTACTGGCCGACATCCTGCCAGGTGAGCAAGATCCATCGCTCCTTCTGGTAAACCGAAACGGGCGAGCACACCACCACGATGAGCGACAACAGGATGGATATGTCCAGGCATGACGATGTCATCAGGCCCGGCTCCATCCTTGGCGGCAACCGTAATGGTCAGGGCACGATCATAGGCCGAAATGCCGGTCGTGACCCCTCGCCGCGCCTCGATTGCAGCGCCAAACACTCGCTTCTGCGGATTGGGACGACCGTTCCCTAACAATGGAATTCCGAGTTCGCGAATTTTTTCTTCAGTGAGCACGAGGTAAATCAACCCACGTGCGTGTGTCGCCATGAAATTGATGGTTTGGGGAGTAACGTGTTCAGCAGCGACGCAAACGTCAGCTTCCCCTTTTTCGTTCTCCTCGTCAACGAGGACTATCATTTTCTTGTCACGTAAATCTGCCAGGGTCTCTTCAACTGGCACTGTGGAAATGGCCATTGCGTTTCCCTCTCTCACCTACATAAGCAGCTACGAGAATATCCTTGCCGATGCGCTGAACCGTCATTGTATGCAGTTTCTGCCCAGCGGCAACCCGGTCTATCCCAAGGGGGCCAATCATGGCCCGTCCGTCGCCACCAAGCAAGAGTGGCGCGTAAAAAAACAACACCTTATCAACCACGCCTTCACGAAAAGCGGCGGCAGCTACCCGCCCACCACCTTCGATGAGCACTGATTTATGCCCGCGTTGGGCTAATTCTGCAAGCAACGAGCGCAGTGGGATATAGCCGTTGTTCGTGGGAAACGGTACGACGTGTACCCCTCGGGCTTCCAGTTGAGCAAGCTTCTTCTTTTGCCCGTGATCTTCACCAACCGCAATCAAGGTCTGAGCAGGTGATTGTTGCGTACATACACGGGCTGTCGGCGCAATACTGAGACGCGTATCAAGAATAACTCGCAGTGGGTCACGACCACCACGTATTCGGCACGTCAACTGTGGATCATCGCTCCGAACTGTTTCTGCACCGACCAGTATCGCATCGACGCGATTGCGCAATTCGTGCACGATGCGGCGCGACTGTTCTCCACTGATCCACTGCGAGTCACCACTGGCTGCGGCAATGCGACCGTCCAATGACGCAGCCAGCTTCAGCGTCACAAATGGACGTCCGGTCTGAATGAAACAGGCAAAATCCTCATTCAAGCGTTCACATTCTTCGCGCAACACCCCAGCCTCGACGGCGATTCCAGCTCGCTGTAAACGCCGGAGCCCTCGGCCCCGCACCAGTGGATTAGGATCAACCATACCAACGACGACCCGCTTGAAACCTGCTTCGATAAGGGCATCAGCACATGGCGGGGTGCGCCCGTGGTGTGAACATGGCTCGAGATTGACGTAAATAGTAGCCCCACGGGCGGAGCCGGTCAGGCGGCGTAACGCCTCCCGTTCTGCGTGAGGAAGACCAGCAAGACGATGAAACCCTTCAGCAAGCACGTGGCCGTTTCGCACAATGACTGCACCAACTGCAGGATTCGGACTTGTACGGCCTAAGGCTTTCGTTGCCAGTTCAATCGCGCGTCGCATGAACCGCTCGTCGACAGCACTACTCACGAGTCCCTCAGCTGTGACTTCGCTCGATCACCAGGCGCGCGGCGGCGCGACTTACGTTCTTCTTCCTCGCTCGTGCGCCCACGGCCATCAACCAGCTCTTTCAATTCATGCATAAACGCATCGAGATCTTGGAATGAGCGGTACACCGAGGCAAAGCGGACATACGCGACTTTATCGAGGTTGTAGAGTTCACGCATGATCTCTTCGCCAATCATCGCGCTGGCGATTTCTTTTTCGCCACGGCTCTGCAGCAAGTGCTCAATGCGATCGGCGACTTCTTCGATCGTCGCCATACTCACAGGACGTTTTTCACAGGCTTTGCGTAGACCGTTGACCACCTTTAAGCGATCATACGCTTCCCGGCGTCCATCTTTTTTGACAACCAGGGGAAGGATCTCTTCTACCCGTTCATAGGTAGTAAAGCGCCGCTCGCAGCGAGTGCATTCGCGCCGTCGGCGTGTGACATCGCCTTCACGACTTAAGCGTGAATCGATAACTCGATTTTCTAAGCTAGCGCAGAAGGGACATTTCATGGCAGAGACTAGAAGCGAGAGGCGAGAGACTTGAAAAAAGAGGCAAACCAGCCTCTAGCCTCACTATTTATCGTTAAGCAGTCTTCACTCGCCCTTTATACATCGGAAACTGCTGACAGAGATCGCGTACCTCCGTGCCAATCGCTTTCAGCGCTCCCTCATCACCAACCTTCTGCAACGCACGGAAAATGAGGTCAGCAATGACATCCATTTCTTTCTCTTTCATCCCCCGACTTGTTACTGCGGGTGTGCCGATCCGCACCCCACTCGTCACAAACGGAGAGCGATTGTCAAAAGGAACTGCATTTTTATTGACCGTGATCCGCGCGACATCAAGGGTTTCCTGCGCCACTTTCCCAGTCAGTTCCGTTCCACGCAGGTCAAGTAGCATCAAATGATTATCCGTTCCACCGGAAACAAGGCGAAAGCCGCGTTTCGATAACCCCTGCGCCAGAGCCTTGGCGTTGTTCACAATTTGTTGCTGATACTGTTTGAACTCCGGCGAGAGCGCCTCTTTGAACGCCACTGCTTTGGCCGCAATGACGTGCATTAGTGGCCCACCCTGGTTTCCAGGAAAAATAGAGGAATCAATCGACTTCGCCAATGCGGCTTTGCACATGATCATGCCGCCTCGCGGTCCCCGTAGCGTTTTGTGTGTCGTCGTCGTCACGATTTCAGCATGTGGCAACGGTGAAGGGTGAATCCCTGCAGCCACCAACCCAGCAAAATGGGCAATATCAACCATCAACATTGCACCGACCTCGTCGGCGACCTTACGAAACGGGACCGCATCGATCTGACGCGGGTACGCACTGTGACCGGCAACGATCATTTTGGGGCGATGTTGCCGTGCTAACGACGCGACTTCATCATAATCAATACGCTGGTCAGACTCGCGTACGCCATAAGGAATGACTTTGAAGAATTTTCCTGAGAAATTCACCGGACTGCCGTGCGTCAGGTGACCACCATGCGACAGATTCATGCTCAGGATCGTATCGCCCGGCTGGAGCTGCGAGAAATACGCCGACATATTGGCCTGCGACCCGGAGTGTGGCTGTACATTCGCGTGCTCAGCCCCGAATAATTGCTTGGCGCGATCAATCGCAAGTTGTTCGACAACATCGACATACTCGCATCCACCGTAGTAGCGTCGGCCCGGGTATCCTTCGGCATACTTGTTGGTAAGAACCGAACCTTGCGCTTCGAGCACGGCCTCACTCACAATGTTTTCTGAGGCTATAAGTTCTAAATTGTACTCTTGTCGTTCGGTTTCGCTTTGGATTGCGGCGTAAATTTCTGGGTCACATTGGGCAAGTGCGCTATTCATGGGAATTGTTCTCATGGAAAAATGATACAAAATCTTCCAGCTACAAACAAAGAATCGCAGGACCTCAGGGGAGAAGTCACTGCGATTCTGCGACTATAGTAAAGAGTAGGTCGGCCTCCTTGGCGAAAGGCAGCAGGACTTACTCCAAATTCAGGTCTACTTCTTTTGTTTATTAATGTACTCAAGGACATCGTTCACGGTACGAATTTTCTCAGCGTCTTCGTCTGAGATTTCCATACCATACTCTTCTTCGAGCGCCATTACGAGTTCAACGAGGTCGAGTGAATCTGCCCCAAGGTCCTCAATGAATGACGCTTGTGGGGTGACTTCGTCGGCACTGACCCCAAGTTGTTCACAAATGATCTCTTTTACGCGATCTTCAATCGATCCTGCCATAATCGTACTTCTCCTCTCTAACCCCTCTGGACAGTGTAGCGGAAACTGCCAGCATGTATGATTTTCTTCTTTGTTTATACGTACATGCCGCCGTTGACATTAATCACTTGGCCGGTGATGTAACTCGCCAGTGGGCTGGCCAGAAACGCCACAACCTCTGCAACTTCTGCAGGAGTCCCCCATCGACCGGCAGGAATAAGGGTCAAATATCCTGTTTTGACCTCCTCTGGCAAGGTCCCGGTCATATCAGTTTCAATAAATCCCGGTGCAACCGCGTTCACGGTAATGGCCCGCGAAGCCAGCTCTTTCGCCATCGACTTGGTGAAGCCAATAATACCCGCCTTCGATGCCGCATACGCCGCCTGTCCGGCATTACCTGACTGCCCAACCACCGAACTCAGGTTAATGATACGGCCATAGTGCTGTCGGAGCATCGCGCGCGAGACAACCTTCGTACACAGGAAAACACCTTTCAAATTGACGTTCATCACTTGCTCCCACTCTTCTTCTTTGAGGCGAAGGAGCAAATTGTTGATCGCAATCCCGGCGTTGTTCACCAAAATATCGATCTTCTTGTGACGCTCAAGGATCGTCTGTACTGCGGCAGTAATTTCCCCACCATTGGCGGCATCAAAACGGCACAGTTCAGCTTTGCCTTGCGCTTGCGCGATGGTCGCGACGACCTCTTCAGCCGCCGCTTGTGATTGCAAATAATTCACTAGAACCAACGCACCATCACGCGCTAAACGTTCAGCAATCGCACGCCCGATACCACGCGAAGCACCGGTCACTAACGCAACTTGCCCATCGAGGATGCCACTCATGCTATTACTCCCTGGGCTTCGGCCAATGTCGTGGGATCACCGACTGACACACAGGTCAAGTCTGGCACGATCCGTTTCAGCAGTCCAGCCAGTACTTTGCCTGGGCCAACCTCAACCGCGGCTGAACAGCCGAGCGTATGCAACTTTTGCATACTTTCTTCCCAGCGTACCGGTGCGGTTACCTGTTGTACCAGCAAGTCTTTGACGCGTTGCGGATCAGCATTCACGTCCGCTGTGACATTAGCAATCACCTGTGCTTTCGGAGCGTGCACAGAAATTGACTCTAAAACCTTTGCCAATCCATCGGCTGCGGGTTTCATGAGTGCACAATGGAATGGAGCACTCACGGCAAGTTCGACGGCTCGTTTAGCACCACGAGCTTTCGCTCCAGCAACCGCACGTTTGACTGCACTCGCATGGCCAGCGATGACGATCTGCCCACCACCATTCAAATTGGCAGGGGAAACAACTTCACCTTGGGCAGCCTCAGCACATACAGCAACAACCTCTTCTGCCGAAAGATTAAAGAGCGCAGCCATCGCCCCCACCCCGACCGGCACCGCTTCTTGCATCAGTCGTCCGCGCTCACGTACGACGCGCACTGCATCAGCCAGCGTAAGCACTCCAGCGGCAACCAGCGCTGAATACTCGCCAAGGCTATGACCAGCAACATAGGCTGGCTGCACTCCGGTCTCTTGTTCCAATACGCGAAGAGCGGCGATACTGGTCGCAACGATCGCCGGTTGCGCATTGGTCGTGAGTTTCAGATCATCGTCTGGTCCCGCAAAACACATCTGCGATAGGGAGAAACCGAGAGCAGCATCGGCCTCAGCAAATACCTGCGCTGCGATTGGAAACTGCTGGGCAAGGGCTTTCCCCATCCCTGCAGCTTGGGACCCTTGTCCTGGGAATAGGAGAGCAATCGAGCGATTCATTCTTTTTTCTTCTCCTCTCCAGCTGGCGGTTCAGACGCTGGTGGAGCGTCATGGCTTTCTCGCGCATGACGGAAGCGTTCTTTAATTTGTGCCCAAATTCTGCGTCCACTTTTCTGCTCAGGTTGAGCAAGCGCAACTTCAGGGGGAAGGGCCTGTATACTCTCAACGATTTGACGGTTAATATCTTGGCGCAACGACTCATCAGCCACACGAATGGCATTTTTGATGGCCTTAGGAGATGACGCGCCGTGCGCAATAATTGCCAGGCCGTCGGTACCAAGGAGGGGAGCGCCACCGACCTCTGCGGGATCGAGACTCGCTCGCAAATTGCCAAACGCTTTGCGAATCATCAAGTATGACAACTTGCCACGTATCCCAGATGAGAAGACTGTACGTAACTGTCCTTGCAGGAAGTGGGCAAACCCTTCGAGAGTTTTCAATGCCACATTGCCAGTAAAGCCATCTGTAACGATGACATCAACTTCACCATTATTGAGATCACGGCCTTCCACATACCCAATGTAGTTGATAGCCACCTTCTTCAGCATGGCGTGAGCCGCGCGAGTCAGGTCTGTTCCTTTCGAATCTTCCTCACCGTTGCTCAGTACGCCAACACGCGGGGAGGCAATCCCGCGTACGAGTCGCGCGTAAACTTCTCCCATCAAGGCAAATTGCACGAAATGGATTGGTTTACATTCGGTGTTTGCTCCTGAATCAAGTAGACAGGCATGACCGCCAAGCGTCGGGATCACTGTCACGATCGCAGGCCGATCAACTCCTTTGAGCGTCCCCAGAATAGTCACAGCCAGGGCAAGCATGGCGCCAGAATTGCCGGCACTGAGTACGGCCCCCGCTTCCCCAGCTTTCACTGCTTGTACTGCCACACGCAGCGAAGAATCCGGTTTGCCGCGTAGCGCAGCAATCGGTGATTCCCCCATCTCTACACTTTCACTGGCATGGCGAATCACTAAGAGTGAAGACTCTTGCCCACCGATGCGATCAAGTTCCCGACGAATCGCCTCTTGATCACCAACCAAAAGGACAGGAGTGCCATACTCCTCGACCGCGTGTAGCGCACCCTCCACTACCGCAGCGGGGGCGTGGTCGCCACCCATGGCGTCAACCGCAATAAACATGATGTTGGACTGTAATGGTGTTTAAGCGAGTTCTCAAGCCGGATGGTAGAGCGCACGTCGAGTGACGACGTACCGTTCCCACTTACTCGGCTTCGGCGATTTCCATCACCTGTCTACCACGATAATAGCCACATTTGGCACACACGCGATGAGAAAGGACAGGCTCACCACAATTCGTGCAAGTTGCCCATTGTGGTGCCGTAAGCGCATCGTGGGCACGGCGTTTATTGCGTTTTGACTGAGATGTTTTACGTTTCGGCAGACCCATATTCGTTCCTTATAGAAAATAACAGATGTAGCGTCACGGCATGGATAATGAGGATACAGGCGTATTGGTGTTATCGCTGGGGCGGTAACCGCAAGTTCGAGAGAACAGCAAGGCGAGGGTCTTTCCACACTGGACGGCACTCGCAGGATTCCACATTAAGGTTAATCCCGCACTGCGAACAGAGCCCCCGACAATCGTCTCGACACAAGGGACGGCTTGGCAAAGCCAAAAGTGTCTCCTCATGCACAAGCGCCGAGAGGTCAACCTCTTCCTCGTTATAAAAACTGGCCGATAACTCATCAGCAGTGAGTTCCTGTTCGCGCTCAAGATCACGGTTTGGGCTTAGCATGAGAGAAAACTCGCGATGCAGCGGAAGCGGGTACTCTTCTAAGCACCTCCCACATTGGCCGACCAATTCGCTGCGTAACGTCCCAGAAAACCACAGATCATCACCTGAACGGAAATGGCACAGCGCAACCTGCATCGGTGCCGCGAAGCGATAGTCTCCGTCACCGCCACGCGTCACAAGGTCGTTCAGCTCCTGCACCCCTTCCACGAAGTGGATTTCTGTCGGCGATGGCTTGATGTCTTTAACGGCAATCTTCACTACACAATCCTCGTCCCGATGCGCGCGCATGGTAGTATGAAACCGGCAAAAAAGCAACGCAGTTCCGCAAGCAAAGGCGTAGCTCTTGACGGAATACCTGAGATGCGCTACCAGCCAGACTAATGGCAAAAGAAGGAATCGAAGTTACAGGTACCGTCCTTGAGACACTCCCCAACGCAATGTTCCGAGTGCAACTGGAAAATAAGGTGACCGTGCTCGCCCATGCCTCTGGGAAGATGCGTAAATTCTATATCAAGATTCTTCCGGGTGACACCGTCACGGTTGAACTCTCGCCGTATGATTTAAGCCGAGGACGCATCACGTTTCGGCATCGGACCTGACCTCTATCAGTCCGCCTTCGCAGTCAGTCAAGAAGCCGGACCAAAAAGAGCATCCATGTCAGCAATCGCGCTGACGCTATTGATCCTTTGGATTCTCAGCTTATGGCTGCTCCTGACGAAAAGGCAGGCGCTGCGTCAGATCGTACTGTCTCGCTCGCTTGTACATCTTGGTATCATTAGCGGAGCCATTTTGTTCCTTGTCTTAAGTCTGACAGCACTTGTCTTCCTCCGACTTCTTATTGTCGATTAGTCACCGTTCGCTGACCTCTTGTGTTTGACACGCCCGCCGTACTGCCCGAAGCATCACGTGTCGAATCAGTCCACTAAACGGGCGGATGAGCAACCAATAGAGGCGAAACTTGAACCTACTGGCGGGATCGCCACACACCACCCGCGTTTCGGTTGACAACAATGTGTGACCAGGTTTCGTCTCGTGCACCGTGAAGTTCCAGACTGCCCGCGCCAGGCCCGGTGGTACCGGACCATCGAAGTGCTCTCGATTGAACGGCAGACTGTTCCCTGTCGGTCGCCAGAACTGTCCAGCAATTCCCAAAACAATTTCTCGTCCCGGCTCTTCGGCTAACTTTCCAAAACCAGCCGTCATGACGGTCTGCAACGTCAACTGCGGAATCGGACGTTGCCGCGACTCCCTGTGTAAAATCCGTGCGGGAAGTGATCGCAACGTCAACAATCCTCTCACTATGGGTGATTGGCCAAGGTCAGTGGTCCACAGCGCCTGGTAGACAGTCGCTCCAGGCGCTGCAATCTCTATGCGATGGATTTCCACTGCGTCTGGATGAGGAGCAAATGCATCAATCAACATTGTCGTTCAGCAAGCATCAATGAAATTCTGGCATCACGGTTTTATCCCCTCTCCCTGCCAGGGAGAGGGCTAGGGTGAGGGTAATGAATCCACACAGTTGTTTTTGGCCTTTCGGTCCCTCACTCTTCCTCTTTCCTTCCAATCACGTAGCGTCCGCTATGCGCACGACTGTCATTGCCTCAGAAAACAGCCACCGGCTGACACGGAGAGCCGGTACTACCAGCGAGGCGCAACGGCATCGCCATAAAGAGAAACTCGTACCGCTTCTCTTCCGCACAAGCGGCCACCAAACGTTCGGGATACACATTATCGATCAAGCACAATCCGAGAAAAGGAATTCCTAAATGGACACCGAAGTCCATGCCGTTATAGCCAACCGGATATTCATCGAGCATATCCCACGCCACAGCAGACACATCACGCTCACGCAGCCACTCGAGACAGGCAATATGCAAACCGGGACGAGCATCGACCGCAAAGCTGCGCGGAGAAATCGAAGAGGCCAGGCTCGTTTTTGCCGCTTCGTACGCTTCGCGCCCACTACGAATAACAACGACATCACCAGGTTCAACTTTGACTGCGGCGCGGGCTGCCGCCGCATCTAACTCAGGAGGAGTTACCGGCTTGCCGAGATCGACGTAGCCTTCGCTGCGTCCAGCCGCGACATCGAGCAGCACACCACGAGTGACCACCCCATCAAACCATACATCGAGAGAGCCCCACCCTGCTCCACCGAAAACAATGCTGTCCTCAAAACTGCGCCCGTTATACAGTTGGCCTTGAAACTCCACATGACAAAGCGCGTCCATGTGCGTCACGGTCAGGCCATGGAACACCAGCCCAAAATAATCCAGCGCAGCCTTAGACCCTCCGCGCCGCACGGGACACAGCATGTGATAATCTAGTGTTGGTGACTGCGCAGTAAGGTCGCGCGACACCGACACCACCCGCCCCTTACGAGCAAGAGCAACAGCCGTAGCGCGTTTCTCGGGAGTAATCAAATTGAGCGTCCCACGTTCATCATCCTTTCCCCAACGGTCCCAATTATTGAGGCGCTTAAAGTATCCTTCGACCTCTGCCTGCGATGGCGCTTTCCAGTCTGGCATAGAACACCCTCCTCATATGGAGCCGTGTTCTATGTAGTTTACGATCTGCTTGCAAGCGCTTGTTGCACTTCCCAATACACGCAGTTGCGCGCCTCGTCGCTAGTTGCTTCGCAAGAACCGGTGACATACGATTCTGCAGAGTGACCCGTGAGGAATTATCACAATGGCCGAGCACCAAAGATTGACCTCGCCCCAATCTTCCCTTTCACCTCTGCAAGTGCGTGCGGTAGTGAACCGATTTTGCTGTCACAAATTGGAAGCGTTTTTACTGCTGGGACACCAACACTAAATAGAAACCCATTGGACGGAAAGTGCTTCACCTCTTAGGATGGCAAATGGATAAAGTTTGTCAGACCCTAAAGAGGTGAAGCGATGGACAAGGAGCATCTTCGCATAACGGCGCGGGAGCGCCAAGCCTTGTTGGAGCAGTACCGGAAAGGAGCGAATGAGCGCGTCCGCTTACGTGCCCACCTCCTCTTATTATTAGCGGATGGGTATTCGTGGGCGATGATTGCGGGGGTGTTGTATTGTAGTACGCGCACGATTGCGCGGTGGAAGCGGCGCGTAGAGGGAGCGGGGATTCAAGCGGCGTTAGGGACGCCTCCTCCTGCTTCGCGCTCCGGCAGTTGGTGGAGTGAAGTGGTGGCCAGCTGGATATTGACGCGGAGTCCGCGGGACTTTGGGTTTCTGCGCAGTCGGTGGAGTTGTCAGGTAATGGTACTGGTGTTGTTGGAGACCTATGAATTGCAGGTGAGCCAAGAAACCGTGCGCCGGTGGTTGCACAAGGAACAAGTAGTGTGGCGTCGTCCGTGTCCCGTTGTGGGACCGAGCGACCCACAGAAGGAACAGAAGTTACGCGTGCTGCGCCAGCTCTTAGCCAGTCTGCCGGCCAACGAGATCGCCGTGTTTCAAGATGAAGTCGATGTGAATACCAATCCTAAGATCGGCGCCATGTGGATGCG